>CAMAHZ010000143.1 GCA_945834965.1 uncultured Clostridia bacterium
AAGTTAAATATTACTTCTTACGAAAAGCGAATATGGAAGCTCTTTCAATATACGTTGGCGAATCCAAGTCAAAGACGTTAGCCGAAAAATATGTTAGTACGATAATACAAGCTCCGGCAAGACTTTACGATTTGTTTGGTTGCCTTTATGTGCAAAACAAAACGCAAGAAGCTGTAGCGTTGGAAATGTGTTATTCGGAAGAATATATTAGGCGGTTGACCAGAGAGTTAATCAATTATTTCGCAAAAATTTTATATGAAGGAGGAGAGTAAAGATGGTCGGCAAAATGTTCAAGCAGTTATGTGAAGAATGTGATTTCGATTTAGACGAAGTTGACTTCCTTGAAAACGCTACCAACGTTTACCGTACAAACGAATTTATCGTAAGTCAGCATATCTCTTTTGTTTCGGACGGTGTAGGTGTAACTCGTTTAATGAGTGATGATACCTTTTACTGTAGAACGGACGAGAGAGATTACTACTACGACGAACTCTTTGATAACGAAGGCAAACGTATTCGTGCAACCATGTCGGTTCGTACCTATATCGAATAATACTTTTCTTCTTGGTAGTTTTGCAATCAAATTACTAACTAATCTAAAGTCTTTAATTTAGCGCAATAGCTTTTGTGGGTTGAATAGATAGGGCCCATCTGTTCCCCCAACTGAAACGTGTTGTTTCATGAATTTGCGGGGATTAAAGCAGCAATTACAACTCAATATGCAGTTACTGTCTGGAAAGAGACGAGAAATACTGCACAAAAAATTATCACTATGTTACTCAAAGGAGAATTAAAAAATGGCAAAGAAAGCCGAAAACAAGCCTACTGGAGAGGCTAAAGAATCCAGATTAAGGAAGTGGCTTCGCCCTAGCAGAAGGGCGAAAGGTTACGCAGAAGAGCGTAAGGAAAATCGTCATAAGTTTGGCGATAAGAAAGGCGAGGAACTCGATACTTACAATCAGGGACTTCGCTCCGGCTATTTGCTCTGCCAGAGCGACCACGCAGGTTCGTATATCTACGACAAGGTGTTAGCCGAAACCAAGGACAAGGATAAGGCTAAGGAAGCTTCGCAGACAATAGGTCAGCACAGAAATAATAAAGGGGGTAATTAATTATGGCAAACGCAATAAAGGTAGAGAGAGAACTCTTTGAGACCAAGGAAGGTAAGAAGTATTTCGCTTACTATATCAATGCTACGGTAAGAAATACCGAAGTCAAGGTACAGGTTGTTCCGCCCGATTTAGGCGGCTATAAGGTACTTGAAATCGTGTATAACGGCGAAAAGGAAGCAGAATTTGTGGTTACGCCTTACAGGTTTGAGGCAGACGACGGACACATTATAGAAGGCAACACCTTTAAAGTTGTTACCACCGATGAAAACGGTCAAATCTACGAATGTCCCGTTCAGCCTGCTCGTAAGTCGGATAAGAGCTTGCTTGATATGCTTATAAGGGAAAACGCATAACAGCGTGATGGCGGCTTAATTGTTTAGTTAAGCCGCCTAATTTTAAAAAGGAGGATTTTTTATGACTAAAAACAGAATTAAGACAATCTTAATAGCCGTTGCGCTCGTTCTGTTGGTTGCGTTGACGGCAGGGCTTTTGGCTCATTTTCTTACAAAGGATAAGCCGGACAACGGTATTGGGGATAATACGCCCGAACTTGAAATAGGTGGAAAGGTCTATGCCGATACCGGGGAAGAGATGGCTTCGGGTATGGTTTACGCTATGCCTCGCGCTATGACTATTTCGGCTCTTTCGGATAACGTTGTTTCGCAGACAACGCTTACGGCAACTGTAACGCCTGCTAATGCAACGGATAACACCGTTAGTTGGTCAATCAAGTTTGCAGACGGCAGCGATACGGAAGGCTATTTATCATTAGAACCCACATATGATGGGGCTAATTGTGCAGTGCTTACCTGTTATCAGTCCTTTTTCGATACGGCAATCATAACCGTAACGTCTAACTATGATGCGGAAAAGAAGTCAACTTGCTACATAGATTACCTTCGCCCGTTTAACGCCGATGATTTATCTATGACCTATGGCAACGTTGTGTTCAATCAGGAAAATAGTATGAGTATTAATTTCTCGTGTAGCACGTTTGGTTCTGTAGAAGGCGACCTTGAATACGGTGATTTGTATATCGAGCTGGACGACAGCGTTATCGGTGCAATCAATAAAAGGCTTGATTTACAGGACGATTTTATTCCCACGTATAAGGTTTTATCTTCGGGTTATAGCTCGGACGGAATAACGTTTAACGTACCTTCGCCCTATGAATGTTTTGCCGCAAACAGTGGAATAGACGAAACGACCTTCAACGAGGCGTTTACAAGGGCGATCTACTTCGGTTGCGGTGAGGACTGCGATTATCACGCTATCTTCCATTTTACAGCAAAATATTTGTATGGGGATAAGGTTGTAACAACCGAGCATATCTGGCACGAAAGTACAGAAAGACTCACCGTAGATTTCTCGCTTGACGGCTTGATTATTCCCGTTGAAGACGTAACGATAAACGGTAGCGATATAGTTATCGGCGTTGACGAAGATTGCGTTGTCTGCACTTTCGATAATGCGGATAGTACGGTGATATCTTCGGACGAAAGGTTTACTGTTACGGGTAAGCAGGGAACGTGTAGTGCAACGAGTGTAGAAGCTCTCGGTATGACGTTTACAAAGGTTCTTAAAATGGAAACCGCAACGGCGATAACCTTTACAACTACAACAGATACAACGTTAAAAATCTACGTTGATACGGCAGGTAAGAAGATTAAAGTTGACGACGTGGCTTATACGAGCGAGTCAACCGCTGACGGCGATAACGTTGTAACCGTAACGCTTACGGCAGGTTCACACACAATAACCAAAGGCGACGTTTTAAGTCTTTTCGGCTTGACGTTGGAAAATGTTTAAGGAGGGTTAGCTATGAGTAACGAATTACAAAAACATAAAACAGGCGACAAAATCAAGTGGATACTTACGCTTATAGCGTTCATTTTAGTAGGCGTAATGTTTGCAGGTATTCTTTGCGGTTGGTTCGATAAGAAGCAACCTGCAAAAGACGAACAGGAACAGACTTCGGAGTTTACGGGCGGTGCAGTTATTTCTGATACTGACGAAACCCACGGTATAAGACTTATGTCTTCAATCGTAGCTTATGCAGACGGCGGCGCTTCGGCTCAATCTGCCGAATCGACATACGTCATTACGGCAACCGTAACGCCTGAAGAGGCAACAAACAAGAGAGTAACGGGTGCGTTAAGCTGGGAAAACAGCTCGTCAACTTGGGCGAGCGGTAAATCGGTATCGACTTATGCTACCGTAGAACAGACTTCTTCGGGAGTGTTCACTCTTTCAGTACTTAAGGCGTTTGGAGAGCCTATTATTTTTACGGTAACTTCCGTAGATAATACTGAACTTTCAGCTACCTGTACGGTAGATTACGTTAAGAGGGTGCAAGCCGTAACGCTTAATCTTACAGGTACGAACGTAACGAGTACAATCGGCAATACCAAGATGATTTCCT
>CAMAHZ010000144.1 GCA_945834965.1 uncultured Clostridia bacterium
AAAGGAGATTTGCAAAGAATGAACGAAAGTAAACAGATGATTATAGAAGTAAAAAATCTGCATAAATCTTTCGGCGATTTGCAGGTTTTAAAGGGTGTTGACCTTAACGTATATCAAGGCGACGTAATTGCCGTTATCGGCCCTTCCGGCTGTGGCAAATCGACCTTTTTGCGCTGTTTGAACCTTTTGGAAGAGCCTACCGCAGGCGAAATAATTTTAGAAGGCGAATACGTTTTTAAAAATGATAGAAGCTCTTTAGCGGCTGAAATCAAAGAGTTGAAAAAATGCAAACCCAGAGACGAGCAACGCCTTGCCGAGCTTAAAAAGACCTATGCCCGAATAAAAAAGGAAGAGCTTGCAATCCGCAAAAAGATTAACAAGGGGCTTAACGCGCACAGGCGCAAAATAGGAATGGTGTTCCAACAGTTCAACCTGTTCCCCAACCTGACCGTTATGCAGAACATTACGCTTGCACCCGTTCGCCTTAAGATTTGCACCAAAAAGCAAGCCGAAGAAAAGGCTTTAGCGCTGCTTGAAAAAATCGGGCTTGCGGACAAGGCGTACGTATACCCTTCCACCCTATCCGGCGGACAGAAACAGCGAATTGCAATAGTAAGAGCGCTTGCAATGGAACCCGATATAATGCTCTTTGACGAACCCACTTCCGCACTCGACCCCGAGATGGTCGGCGAAGTCTTAAAGGTTATGGTCGACCTTGCGAAAGAAGGTATGACAATGGTCGTCGTCACGCACGAGATGGGCTTTGCAAAGGAAGTTGCAAACAGGGTTATATTTATGGACGAAGGGAAGATTCAGGAAGAGAATTCACCCCAACTTTTCTTCGGCAATCCCCAGAACGCAAGGCTTAAGGACTTCTTGGCAAAGGTACTGTAATCCCCGTTTTGCCGCCACCGTTATTATTAAACGATTATTATTTAAAATACGCGCCCCGCGAAAGATAGAAACTTTCGCGGGGCGCGTTAACGTTAACGATTTTTAGGACGATTTATAGTTCTTTGCAAGACCGCCTTCGCTCGTTTCTCGGTAGCGGTTGGACATATCCCTGCCCGTCTCGTACATAGTGCGTATAATCGTGTCGAGCGATACCTTTCGGGTATAGGTCAAGAAGTTTGCAATATTGACTGCGTTAATCGCTCTCATTGCGGCGACGGCGTTTCGCTCTATACAGGGAATTTGCACGAGCCCTGCAACGGGGTCGCAGGTTAGACCTAAGTGGTGTTCCATAGCAATCTCTGCGGCGTATTCAATCTGTTCGATATCCATTTCGTACAGCTCGGCAAGCCCTGCCGCCGCCATTGAACAGGCAGAGCCAATCTCCGCCTGACAGCCGCACTCAGCGCCGCTGATTGACGCGTTAGTCTTGATAAGGTTGCCTATTATACCTGCTGTAGCAAGGGCGTTTACTATCTGCCCGTCGGTATACTTTTTATCCCTTTTCATATAGTACAGCACCGCAGGAAGAACGCCGCAAGCGCCGCAAGTAGGCGCGGTTACCACCACCCCGCCCGAAGCGTTTTGTTCGGCTACGGCGTAGGCGTAGGCGCAAATTTTTCTATTCTCTGCTATCTCGGGCGTTTCACCTATATGCTTGCCGTGCCAAAGATACCCTGCCTTGCGCAACACCTTAAGCCCGCCGGGCAGCTCGCCTGAGCCAGCGTCAAGCCCTTCCTTTAAGGAAGATTTCATCTGTTCCCAAACGGTATAAAGGTATTCCTTCATATCCGGTTCGGTTTCAAACACGTAGTCGCAAAGGCGCATATCGTTTGCCTTTACGTAAGCTTTAATCTCTTCGAAAGAGTTCAAAGAATATATCTCGGGAACGCTTGCAATCTCTTCGCCGACAAAGCAGATTTTACCGCCGCCGACGGATAAAACCGTGTGCTTTGCAATCTCGTTACCCCCCTGATATACGCTGACGAACATAGTATTAGGGTGGGGCAAATCCGTAGTGTCCGTATCGAAAATTACCGTTACCTTATCGCCAAGCACCCTATTAAGCACCGTGTCGGTGCCGTGCCCCTTGCCCGTTAAGGCAAGCGAGCCGCACAGCGTTATTTTAAACTCTGCGTCGGGATACAGGCATAAAAGCTTTTTTGCCGCCGCTTCGGGACCCATACTGTGCGAGCTGGAAGGCCCTACGCCTATGCGGTATAATTCATGTAACGATTGCATACTGCTTTTTTATCCTTTTAAACTTTAACTAAAGTTCTTTTTCTTAAAGCTCTACGCCGTTTTTAATAAGCAGCGCCCTTGCAGATTCAACGCTGTCTGCACCCGTAGCGTTTTTAACGGGGGCAAATTCGACTTCACGCTCGACTTCGTAGGCGATACAGCTGCCCATAAGCTTGACTAAATCTACCGCAAGCTGTTCTAATTTATAGCCGTTAGGCGCTTCCGGCACGAATTTTTTGCCGCCCTTTATACAGGGTATTTTCTTTTCCGCAAGGTGATAGGGAAGTTTTTTCTTTATCGTTTCCTTTAACTTTTCAACGCTGAAAAGATAGTTCAAAATTACGCCGTAGCAAAAGATTAGTTCGCCCTTAACGTCGTGCCTGACCTTAAGTTTTTGGGGCATATCGTAGTATTCAATAACGGTGGGTACGCCGTCCTCTTTGCAGATTACGCCCACTCTCTCTTCGGGGGAGACCTTTTTAACCGACTTACAGCCGCAGTTTACGCCGCTGCCTATCGTTGCGCCGATAAAGGCAGGGTCGCAAATCTTTTGCAAAACGTTATCCACGCCTGCAAGGTTGAGCCATTCTATGCCCCACTTAGAGAGCATTCTGCCGTACGCCTTATTTAAGGCGGCAAACCAACCGCCGTTGCCGTCGGGCGTGAGTACGGGTTTGTACTTTTCCGCCATTAAAATCTTGCCGTCGTAGTTTATCGCAGGGGCAACGCCTTGAACGAAGAAGTGAATAAGCTTTTTATCGTAGCCGAAATAGTCGTGCTCTTCCATAAACTTACGGGTGATTTCGTCGTTTTGGGGACTGGTCATTATAAACAGGTGGGGCAGAGTCTGAGCAGGCGCACAGCTTGCCATAATACTGTTGATTTGACATTCAAAAATATATAAGGGCTTGTTTACGCCGATATTAAACGTGCCTTTGGGCCCGTTAAAGCCCAAGCGAGTGCCTTGACCGCCTGCAAGCAGGACTACGCCTACTCTTCCTTCTCGGATAGCGGCAAGACCCGTCTGTATATAGCGAGAACGCTGTTTTTTAATCTCTTTAAGCGAAAGCGCGTCGATAGGCGTAACCTGACCGAGCTGTTTGTTTTCCGCCATATTCAACGTTTTAAACGCCGAAAAATCTATATTTTCGATAGAAGAAAGCAAGGTCGCCTTCTGCGTATCGCTGAGTTTGTCGTAATAATGCAAGACGTGTTGCTGAGAGTATTTTTCAAGCAAAGCACTTGCCGCTTCAAAGTTCATTCCCTTATCCCCCCGTTAGGTTATATACGAATTTATTATATAATATTGATAACGCTATGTCAATATCAACGCAAGCA
>CAMAHZ010000145.1 GCA_945834965.1 uncultured Clostridia bacterium
GTCTATATTACCTTGAATACCGTAGGTGGTATTCCGATTAAGTCCGGGAGGTGAAAAATTATGAAAACTTACGAAATGCTTTATGTGTTGGACGCAAGCTTAGCAGACGAAGCAAAGGAATCCTTTGTTTCCAAGTTTGAAGCTATCGTTACCGACAACGGCGGCAAGGTTGTTTCCACCGACAAGTGGGGCGTAAAGAAGTTGGCTTATCCCATCAACTATAAGCACGACGGCTATTACGTATTAATGACCTTTGAAGCCGAAGCTAACGTAGTTAAGGAGCTTGACAGAATTGCAGGCCTTAGCACGGAAGTTTTAAGAAGAATGATAACGATTAAGTAAGATAAGGGTAGACAGATGAACAAGGTATTTTTAATAGGAAATCTCACTCGCGACCCCGAACTTACGGAGACGAGCAGCGGCGTATCGGTATGCCGCTTTGCAATCGCCGTAAACAGGAATTATTCGGGTTCCGATGGTGAGAGAAAGACCGACTTTTTTAACGTAACCGCTTGGAGAGGTCTTGGCGAAACGGTTTCCCGCTATGCCAAGAAGGGTAACAAGGTTGCGGTAAGCGGTTCAATCGAGTTGCGCAATTACGAAGATGCTCAGGGTGCTAAGCGTACGTCCGTGGATATCATTGCACAGGACGTAGAGTTCTTATCCCCTAAGGGTACGGGTAACGGCGCAGGGTACGAAAGCGATATGCCCGTTCAAAGCGGTTCTAAAAAGCCCGCTTTACAGTCCTTTGACGACGACGGCGATATCCCGTTCTAAGCCCATTTAAGAATATAAGGAGAATAGTCATGGAAGAAAAGACCACGAATACAACGGCAGCTCCTGCACAGGCAGGCGCAAAAAAGCCTTTTAAAAGAGCACCCCGCAGAAAGGTCTGCGTTTTCTGCCAGGAAAAGGTTGAAGTTATCGACTATAAGGATATTAACCGCCTTAAGAAGTTCGTTACCGAATCCGGCAAAATGCTTCCCCGCCGTATGAGCGGCAACTGCGCAAAGCACCAGAGAGAGCTTTCTAAGGCAATCAAGCGTGCAAGGGTTGCAGCGTTACTTCCTTTCAAGGGTGAGTAATTAATTTTAAATTAACGTTTAAATGCGTAGCGATTTTCGTTACGCATTTTTTTATTGCAAAATACCTTCCCGCTGCGTTGGGTAAAATAACCCCCCGCTGCGCTGAATGCAGTGGGGGGGAGCAAATATATCGTTTAAACCTTATAACTATAAACTTCAATTCCGCTCATGAATTTACCGAAGATATATTTGTTGGACGCGGATTCGGTCATTATATAAATTCTTCCGTCTTTATATACAATCTCTTCGCTCATGGGGGGAGCCGTTACGTCTTTTACAAGGCAAGAAGAATCTAAATACTTTAAGGGTATCTGCTTACCGCCTACGGTTAACTGCCCCGTCTGTAAATCGGCAAGGTCGTAAAAATAGAGATGGGAGGGGGATAATCCCCAACTGCAGGAGAGTACTAACTCGTTTTCCGTAAACGTCATTCCCTGCGCGAGTCCACGGGTGGAGTACGCCTCAACGGGGGTGGCGCTTACGCCGAAGTTCTCGCTTCCGCCCAAATCGTAGGCGTAGATTAGTGCCGTATTATCGTCGCCCGACGGAGTGGTTATTCTCTCGTTTTCGGGCGTTTCGTAGTTGCCTTGGCGGTAGAAAGAACCCTCGTACAATTTATTGCCGTGTACAACCACGAATGCAGGGTCGTGTCCTTCAGGCGAATTAATCTCGCCAATCTTTTTTGCCTCCGATTTGCCCTGAATAAAGTCGGATAGGTTAAACACGTCGCAACCGCTTGCACCTGTAATATAAACGTATTCGCCATAGTGGGCAATGCCTCCCGTGTGTCCCGTGTAAGTGCTGCCGTCGGCGTTTTTAAGAATGATTTGACGCGATTTCCCGTTAGAGTCTACGTAATACACCGAAGAGGGTTGACCTTTCTTTGAGTTATATCCGCAGGATATAAAGGCGTTTTCTTCGGGAATATAGTCCAACCCCTGACCGACAAAACCACTGCTCATTCCCGGCGTGGTAAATTCAGCCTTGGCGTTGAAGTAAAAATTTGCAAACGCAATTCTCTCGCCAATGCGAATACCTACTAACAATACCATCACCGCAAGCAAAACGCTTAAAACTACAACGACAGCTTTTTTTGCAGGGCTTAACCTGCCTTTTCTTTTATCTTTCATACTTATTATGATAGCTCAAAATCAAATCGTAATCAACAGTTTTTCATCAAAAGATAACGCTAAATTTGTGTTTCGCACTTTACAGGGCGGATAAAGTGTGGTATAATTAAATGGAAAAAAATTTTTTAAGGAGATTTATAGAAATGGGTTTTGAAAAAAACTTTTCACTTGAAGGCAAAATTGCTCTCGTAACCGGCGCTTCCTACGGTATCGGTTTTGCAATCGCTTCCGCTTACGCTCAGGCAGGCGCAACTATCGTTTTCAACGATATCAATCAGGAGCTTGTGGATAAGGGCGTTAAGGCGTATGCAGAAATAGGCGTTAAGGCTCACGGCTACGTCTGCGACGTAACCAACGAAGAAGCGGTAAACGCTCTCGTTGCGCAGGTCGAGAAGGAAGTGGGTGTAATCGATATCCTTGTAAACAACGCAGGTATTATCAAGCGTATCCCTATGGTAGAGATGTCCGCCGCTGATTTCAGAAAGGTCATCGACGTAGACTTGAACGCACCTTTTATCGTGTCTAAGGCTGTTATCCCTTCAATGATTAAAAAGGGACACGGCAAGATTATCAACATCTGCTCTATGATGAGCGAGCTTGGCAGAGAAACCGTTTCCGCTTACGCTGCTGCAAAGGGCGGTCTTAAAATGCTTACCCGCAACATCTGCTCTGAATACGGCAAGTACAACATTCAGTGCAACGGCATCGGACCCGGCTACATTGCTACTCCCCAGACCGCACCCCTTCGCGAGCGTCAGCCCGACGGCAGCCGTCATCCTTTCGACAGCTTTATCTTAGCTAAGACCCCTGCAGAGCGTTGGGGCAATCCCGAAGACTTAGCAGGTCCCGCAGTATTCCTTGCGTCCGACGCATCCAACTTCGTCAACGGTCACGTATTGTACGTTGATGGTGGTATACTTGCCTATATCGGCAAACAGCCGTAAGCTTTACTGCTTGTAACTTGCGCTCTTCATATATACTTCGCAATAGTTCGTCGCCTTTGCGTTTTGGCTCGGTCATTTACGCATAAGTAAACTCCCGTCGCCAAAGCCGCAGGCTCCTGCTCTTGCTCGTATCTCTGAAGAGAGATGGACTTAGTGGGGTTCGTGCCGCCTTGGACTGCTTGCTTCTACACAAAGAGATGGGCTTTGGTCGAATAAGGTGAGAAGTAACTAAAAACCGCGTCATTGCGAGAAGCGTTAGCGACGAAGCAATCCCAACGGGTAAGTTGTTACTGCTTCTAATAATTATTACCAAATTAAT
>CAMAHZ010000146.1 GCA_945834965.1 uncultured Clostridia bacterium
CAACCAACTGCCTAATTATTTGACTTTTATTCGTCCGTATTATAAAATGATTATCGATATTATTATGCGTTACTGCACAATTAAGTAAAAATAACTAAAGGTAATTATGAAAAAGTTTACAAAGATTATCGCAGGCGTCACCGCCGTTATACTTTCTTTCGGAATTGCAGGCTGCGGTTCTAAGGACACCAACTACCCCGCCTTTAAACCTTCGGAAGGCGGCACGACCGACGTGGAAACGAGCGAAAAGTACACCGTTAACGTTCGCTCTGCAGGCGGACTCAAGCTCGACGGCATAAGGGTAAACGCACTCAACTCAAGCGGCACTAAGGTAAGGTCGGGTATTTCCAAGGACGGCGTTATCAACTTCAATCTTTCGTTAGGCAGTTACTCGCTCGTCGTTGACGAAGAGACGTTGCCCGCAGGCTACTATATTGAAGAAGGCGCAAGCTATACCACTAACCCCGAAAAGAGAGAAGAAGTCGACATCGCAATACCTTCTAAAGTTATAAGTCAGGCGGCTACGGCGGATAAAAACTATTCCTTGGGCGAAATTATGCACGACTTCACCTTAAAGGACTACCGCGCCGACGACGAAGGCTATACGGGTACGAAAACCTATAAGCTTTCCACCCTGTTAACTCAGAAGAAAGCCGTGATACTCAACTTCTGGTATCCCACCTGCACCTTCTGTATTCAGGAATTCCCCGCTTTGCAGACGGCTTACACCGCCGCAAAGAACAACGTGGAAGTTATAGGCGTTTGCTTTGCAGGTTACACCGATAAAAACGTGGCGGACTTCGTTAAAAAGTACGAAGACACCTTTAATCTCACCTTCCCCCTGTGCGTTGACACGGCAGGAATACAGAGCAGGTTTAACGTTGAAAACGCGCCCACGACCATAGTTATCGACAGATACGGCATGGTCGCATTCAGGGAGTCGGGCGGTCAGCCTGCGGTTCAGTTCTGGCAGGAATTGTTCAAAAAGTACGCTTCCGACGAATACGTTCAGGATATATCGGGCGTAGATAACCCCGGCGGCGGCTCGGGCGGCAGCAGCGCAGACAGAGAGCTGCCCAACGTTACTATGCCTTCTTCTACGGAAATGGCAGCGGCGGCAAGCGCAAGCGGACTTAACGCAACCTATTACCAAGATATCTCGGACGAATACGCTTGGCCCTGGACGACGGCAACCGACGAAACGTTCGGCAGCGTTGTAACCGTTACCAACAAGGGCAAGCAAAACTCCTACGCAACCTTAAACGTGGATATAGAGCTTAAAAAGGACGATATGCTCTCGTTCGACTACTTGGTATCTTCCGAAAAGGACAGGGATATCCTATACGTTCTTCTCGACGGTCAGCTTATTAACGGCGACGGTTGGTCGGGAACGGACAACAAGTGGACTTCGTTCGACGCCTACGTTGCAGACCGTGATAAGACGGTACAGCTTACGCTTGTCTACCAAAAGGACGAAGGCGACCCCGACGCAGAGAGTATCGGCTTAGACTGCGCAAAGGTCACTAATATCCGCACGTCTAAGGTCAGCGACAACGTTGATTCGCTCGACGTTATAAGGGAAGCCGCTTCCGGCAAATTCTCCGAAGGCAAGTACGAACACTATGCAAAGACGGTGCTCGGCGACGACGGCTTCTACCACGTGGGCAGCAGCGACGGTCCCCTTCTCTATATCTCACTTACGAATATCACCCCTTGGAGCGAACAGCATACCGTAAACAACCACTTTGAACACGACGGCGCTTCCGACTACGCAACCTTGTATCTTATGTCCTACTACAAGTACGCCAAAACGATTGAGAGCGAAGACGGCAACAGCGTTTTATCCTTCACCGTTAAAATCGGCGATAAGGACTTTGCAACCGCCCTTAAAGATTACCACCATATGTTGGATATGTTGGAAAAGCCCTATCAGCTTATGCCCGTATCCGTACAGCTTAAGGCTTGGGCGGAAGCGTTCGTAACCGAGTACGAAAAGGAAATCGGTACGACCGCACACGAGAACGAGTGGCTTGAGTTCTGCTTCTACTACGACCACTACGGCAAGACCCACGCCGAAGGCGAAAGCTGCCTTAGGGATACGGATATTACTCAGGGCTTGACCATTTTCAACGCCTACGAAATCGGGTTCGATTCAATCCCCACGGCGTCCGGCGATAAGACGGCAATGGTTGAAGGCAAGGTTGAATACCCCCTTACCAAACCCAACGGTATCTACTACAAGTTTACCGCGCCTAAGAACGGCGTATATCAAATCCGCGACTACACGGGAAGTCAGCCCGACCTTTCAATCTTCAAGATGAACGACGACGGACTTTCAAGCACTAATATCGCTTTCTGCAACGGCGTACAGGACTTCGACGAAGTTACGGGCGCAACCAGATACAGCTCGTTCAACAAGTATATATCCCTTTCCGAAGGCGAGACCATTTACCTTCTTTTGGTTATCGCCGAACAGGTAACGGGCAACTTCACCTTCGATATAACCTATCACGAGAGCGTTGATAAGCTTATGCACTGCTCGACCAACGGCGGCGCTTGGACGTACGACGAAAATAACGTATTTATCTATCTCGGCATTAACGCCGTTTACGACAGCACTACCGACAGATATTATCACGCAGACGCTAACGGCAACCCCGACTACTCAAAGCCCGTATATATCAATATGATTTACACAAGCTTCTTTATGAGCGAATTGAACGGTATGAACTACTCTTCCGTAGAGACGCTTATAAGTAAGAGTCTCTTCAGCACGATAAGCCAGTCGGCTCAGGCAGATATGGTTGAATACCTTAAGACGGCTAAGGCAAACACGGGCGATATGTACGGCTTGGTCGAAGCCGATAAGAAAATCGTCGATATTCTCAACACGCTTATCGATAAAAACGGCGGCGCCGGCGATAACCGCGGTTGGATGTGCTTCGGTTGCTATATGGAACACATTACCTATTCCCCAAACTAATTAAGTTAATTAAAAACCTTTTAAGGAGTTAATATTATGAAAAAATTATTAAAAAGAGTTTCAGTCGTACTCTTAACCGTATGCGCTGTATTCGCGTGCGCCTTTGCGGTATCGGCTTGCAGTAAGACCACCGACTACACCTTCGTTATTCAGTACGAAGACGGCACGGCTGTGACTGCCGCTAACACTATGACGCAGATTTGCGTTGGCGATATCAATAACGGCGGCGCTTGCTACCCCCTTTTCGCTAAGCAAATCTATCCCGACGCTAACGGCAAGCTCACCCTTACGCAGGCACAGATAAACGAAATCTGCCATTCCGAAACGGACGTGACCGAGTTCGCTTTCCACGTTTTGAACGTTGAAGGTTACAAGGAAGACTGCTCGTTTGAAATCAACGGCGCTAAAGAATATATCTGCAAACTCTCCAAATAAGGCAATGCCTTAACTACGTTTCTTAATTGCT
>CAMAHZ010000147.1 GCA_945834965.1 uncultured Clostridia bacterium
TCGAATTGTGCAATTAACAACTCCTTAAAATTAATTTATTGCAAAAGGAGCAAGCTATGAAAGAACAGATTATTATTAAGGAAATACCCGAACACACCGTCTACTATAAGGACGGGAAGATTAAAGATTTCAGCGAAATTACCGCCTTCGTTTTAGCCGCAGGCAGCGAGTGTGCCAAGGCTAACCCTACGCTTAAATGCGTGGAACCCAACTACTGCTATTTAAACTACCTTGACGGCGAGTACAAAGAGACGGATATTTCTATCCGCTACGTTGAAGCGGTTACGGAGACGGGCGTGGAGACGGAGAATATTAAGTTTACCACTATACCTAAGGCTAAGTGCGTATGTATTCAGCACAAGGGGTCATATGCCAACCTGCGTTCTTCTTACAATACTATTATTAAGTATATTGAAGAGAACGGTTTAAAGATTGACGGCTTCCCCAGAGAATGTTACATAGACGGCTGTTGGAACAAGGAAAACGAAGAAGATTATCTGACCGAGATTCAATTCCCCGTAAAGTAAAAAAGTGAAGTGAAGTAAAGTGAAGTGCCGCCGCACCACAAATTTTCTGGTGCGGCGGCTTTCTTTTTAAACAAATTCAGTTACTGTTTAATTTAGATTACTTATGCTTTTTTCTTATTTCTGCTATTCTCTCGGCAGCCTGCTTATCAATAACTTCTATTCCGTTTTCTTCGGCAATCTGCACTATCTGCATAAGCGCAGCTTTCATAAACGGACGGGGGATTTTAACGTACATTTCGCACGCCTCTTTGGTGAAGCGCACTTTGGTCTGCAACCTTTCGGCGCAATACATTACGCTTTCGACAGAGCCTGCGTTGGTTTCGGCAATGGGCTCTGCTATGGGGCGGAAGCCTTTGAATTTTTTATACCAAAAATTCTTGCTGTCGTGATAGCCGTAATCGACGGGTACGTTGGGGAACGAGCTGCTATTTAAACCCTTTTTAAGCCCCTTGGCGTACTTCTCTTCCATCAATATTTTATCTATCTTTAAAATGAAATGACAGCCGAATTTGCTCGTTATGCCGTTAAAGTTATTATAGGGCGGTTCTACCCCTTCCAACTCGCCAATATGCTCCTTGCTCTTATACGCATCTTCTAAAGATTCGTCCCAAGAACACTCGATAACCTGATAGGCATCCTTTAAGATTAAAGGTCTTTCACCTTCTGCTTCTCCCTTAATGAGTTCGAAGGGGCAATCTTTCATCTTTTCGGCAGGAGTTTTCCCGGGAAAGCCGAGCCTTACAAGTTCTTTAAAATACTTTCTGTCGTCTTTTATAAAGCTTAACGCACACTTTCCGTTCCTTAAAATATTCTGTGCCGTATTAGAACTGTTTCTGCACTCTAAAATCATTGCATAGTAATCTTTACCTGCAATGTAATAGGGGAACACGAGCGAATACGCACCGATAGTAGTTGTGCCGTCTTCACACAATGTGGATATAGCCACCGTAGGCATAGGAAAAAACAAATTGTTCTGGTAGAAATTATCTACTACCTTCAAGCTTTCAAATTTAGACATTTAATTAGTCCCCCTTAAAATATCAAAACGGACGTGCCTTTCGGCACGTTCGTCTGTTGTTTATATATATTATTCCTTGCCGTTCCAGCAGTAGGTGCAAAGGTTTTCTTCGGGCAAGCCCGTAGCTTTTATCATATCGTCTAAGCGGTTAAAGCGCAAGGAAGTAAAGTGCAGTTCCTTAGAAATTTCTTCTTCCATCTTTAAATACTTTTCCGTGCCGGGCGTTGAGTACTCTTCCAACATCTCCGCCGTGGGAATACAACCTTCTAATCTCGTTATCACTCTGCGTGCAATCAGCTCCATTTCGGAAGTCGAACGAGAGAAGTTCAGGTACTTACAGCCGTACATAATGGGCGGGCAAGCTGAACGGATATGCACTTCCTTTGCGCCGCTTTGATATAAAAAGTCGGTCGTCTCTCTCGTCTGCGTACCCCTTACGATAGAGTCGTCTACGAGTAGCAGCTTTTTGTCGTTGATTAAATCGTGAATGGGAATGAGTTTCATCTTGGCAATCAGGTTGCGTTTTTGCTGTGTAGGGGGCATAAACGAACGGGGCCAGGTGGGCGTGTATTTAATAAATGGACGGGCAAAAGGTATGCCGGACGCGTTTGCGTAGCCTATTGCGTGCGCCGTACCCGAATCGGGAATACCGGCAACGAAGTCGGGCTTAGCGTCGTCCCTTGCCGCCATATATACGCCGCTGTTATAGCGCATTTTCTCTACGCTTAAGCCTTCGTACGACGACGAAGGGTAGCCGTAATACACCCAAAGGAAGGTACAGATTTTCATCTTGTTACCGGGTGCAACTAAGGTCTTAACGCCGTCTGCCGTCATAACAACGATTTCGCCGGGACCGAGTTCTTTATAGTCGCTATAGCCCAAGTTGAGATATGCAAAGCTTTCAAAGCTTGCGCAGTACGCGTCGTCCTTCTTGCCGATGACGATGGGCGTTCTGCCGAGTTTATCCCTTGCGCAATAGATGCCCTGCGGGGTCAAGATGAGCATAGAGAGAGAACCGTCTATTATTTCCTGCGCAAAGCGGATACCTTCGATAAAGTTATCCTTTTGGTTGATAATTGCGGCGACGAGTTCGGTTGCGTTAATCTCGCCGTTCTGCATTTCGAAAAAGTGAGTACGCCTGTCGATAATATTTTTTAAAATTGCGTCTGCATTGTTGATTTTGCCGATTGTTGCTATTGCAAACGAGCCGTGGTGCGAACGCAAAAAGATGGGCTGAGCCTGATAGTCGGAAATACAGCCGATACCGAGCGTACCTTTCATCGAATTGAAATCGTCGGAAAATCTCGTTCTGAAAGGTGCGTTCTCTATGCTGTGAATGGACTTTTCAAAACCTGTTTCGGGGCTGTATACTGCCATACCTGCCCTTCTCGTGCCCAAATGAGAGTGATAGTCGGTGCCAAAAAACAAATCGAATACGCAATCTTCTTTAGAAGCTACGCCAAAAAAACCACTCATAAAAACCTCTTAAATTCTTTTGTAGCTTAGATATTCTATCATAATATATCTAAAATAGCAAGCACACAGGCGAGCATAGAACAAAATATTGCAGGTTGTTTTTTCCTGCTTTAAAAGGATGAATTTAAAGGCGAAATTGACTTTTTAAAGGGTGTTGTAATAGAATAATTACGCTATTAACGTGAATATTGTAAAAGGTGAAAAATTCGTTAAAATTGCTTTTGTGTTTTTGGCGATTGGGCTTGCCTGCTGTCTGAAATAACATAAAAAAATTTTAAGGGCTGTTCAAACGAACAGCCCTTTGTGATTGTGATTGATTTAATTACTTGCTCTTTTTGCCGAAAAGGCTTTTGATACCCTTGCTGATACCTTCTACCACCTTATC
>CAMAHZ010000148.1 GCA_945834965.1 uncultured Clostridia bacterium
GCGGGCGAGCTTATAGATAAAGCAGGTTTAAAGGGCATTAAGTGCGGCTCTGCATACGTTAGTAATATTCATGCAAACTTTATTATATCGGACGGAAATTGCGCAAGCGACGTTAAAGAGCTTATTGAACTTGTTAAATATGTCGTAAAGCTTAAATTCGGCGTTCAGCTTAGTGAAGAGGTCGTTTACATAGGTGATTTTTAGTATGCAATTTTTTGTGCATAGGAGAAAAGATGGAACTTACTGCAGATTTTCATACTCATACGCCGTATTCGCACGGTAAAAATACCGTTTTGGAAAATGCCGTTGCGGCAAAAAAATTAGGGCTTGAACAAATAGGAATTACCGACCACGGTTTTAATCACCTTTTATTCGGCTTAAAGCGTAAAAAGCTTGTTGATTTAAAAAACGAAATCGACGAAGCTCAGCGTTTGACGGGCGTAAAAGTGTTAATGGGTATGGAGAGCAACCTTATTTCCGTCGACGGCGACACCGATATGAAGCCAAGCGATTTGGTCAATTTCGATTTATACCTTGCAGGAATTCACGAAGTTTTGCGCTATAAGCGTTTTTCCGATTTTTATGCCATTATGGTCAAAAATTACACCGCCTATAAAATGGGAAAAAAACCTTCTCAAAAGGTTGTCGACTTAACTACCAAGGCATACGTTGAAGCGGTTAAAAATAACCCCATTGATATATTAACTCACGTAAACTATAAATGCTGTTGCGACTTAAAAGAGGTTGCAAAGGTGTGTGCGGATTACGGCACTTATATAGAGATTAACACTAAAAAAAGGCATATTTCGCCCGAAGAGTTGGATATGATGGCGTCCTGCGGGGTGAGGTTTTTAATCGATTCCGACGCACATTCGGCTGACAGGGTTGGCGATACTAAAATTGCTGAAGAGCTTTTAAAAGACTGCACTTTCCCGCTTTCACAGATTGACAATATTGAAGGTCGACTGCCTAAATTCAGATTTGCCGAATACAAGCAAAAACATCTTTAATTTTATCATTGAGTATGGCTAATTTTACCGAAGACATAAAAAAAGAAATATTGAGCGCAGACGTTGATAATGATTGTTGCCGTATTGCGTTTTTATCGGCTTTCGTGCGCGTTGCAGGCAGTATTATCACCAAAGACGGCGTATACGGCTTTGAAATCGTTACGGAAAACGATGGTACAGCGCTCTACATTAAAACGCTTTTTTATAATTATTTTGGCGTAGAGCTTATTTTAAACGGCGTACAATACGATTCTAAAAGCGGTAAGGACAAGTATAAGCTTGAGTACGTCGGTGAGAAAGCGTTACCTATTTTAGCTAAACTTGGTTTGGTGAAATCGTACGACGGCGAGTTTTCTTTGGTTTTCGGCATTGATTCTAAGGTAATTAAGTCGGACTGCTGCAAGCTTTCGTATATAAAAAGCGCATTCTTGGGCGGCGGTAGCTGTACTCTTCCCGAAGAACAGACGTATAGCCGCACGGGATATCATTTTGAAATTGTTTTTTCTAACAGGCTTGCGGCAAACGATTTTTGCGAGCTTTTATGCGAGTTTGAAATTTTGGCTAAATGCGTTTCAAGAAAGGACAGCGCAGTAGTCTACGTAAAGAGTAAGGAAGTTATTTCCGACCTTTTAAACTTATTTCAGGCGTATAAAAGCCTTAAAAAGCTAAATAAAATCGTAGAAGTCAAGGACTTAAGCAATAATGCAAACAGGGTAAGCAATTGTTCGGTATCGAATATAGATAAAACGGTAACGGCGTCGGTTGCTCAGATTAAGGCAATCGAAGTAATTTCGCAGACTATGGGTTTACAGAGCCTTGCGCCCAACCTTTTTGAAGTTGCGGAAGCTCGGCTTGCCGACCCTAAAGCTTCCATTCAGGAGCTTGCAAACAGACTTGGTGTTTCCAAAAGCTGTTTAAACCACAGGATGCGCAAGATAATGGCGATTGCGTCGCAGTTGATTTAAGAATTACAGTTTAGTTAATAATTTTACATAGGTTTAAAGATGGCAACTGATTTCGTTCACTTACATTTACATACCGAATACTCACTTTTAGACGGCGCTTGCAAAATCGATAATCTTATAGATTATTGTAAGGCAAACGATATTGATACCGTATGTATGACCGACCACGGGAATATGTACGGCACTCTGCATTTTGCGGAAAAAGCGGCGGCGGCAGGGCTTAAATATATAATCGGCTGTGAATTTTATATGACGAAGGATATGAGGGTGCACGAAGGCAACACCGCCGAGCATCTTATTCTGCTTGCAAAAAACAAGGCAGGCTATAAAAATCTCGTACAGCTCGATTCAATGGCGTTCGTAGACGGTTTCCATTATAAACCGAAGATTGACTATAACGTCTTAAGAGAACATAGCGAAGGCGTTATATGTCTTTCTGCTTGTATTGCGGGCGGTGTTCCTAAAAGGTTGCTTGCCGGCGATTACGACGGCGCGCGTGAGATGGCGTTAAGTTTAAAGGAAATTTTCGGCGAAGATTTTTACCTTGAAATTCAGGACCACGGAATAGAAGAAGAGAGAAGGGTTTTGCCCCTTTTGGTAAAGCTTGCAAATGAAATCGGGGTGGAGCTCGTCGCAACTAACGACGTGCATTATCTTAAAAAAGAAGATGCGGAAATGCAGGACGTTCTTCTCTGTATTCAGACGAAAAAGACGCTTGACGACCCTAAGAGATTAAAATTCAGCTCACAGGAATTCTATTTTAAAACCGCCGACGAAATGAAGGCGTTATTTCCCAACCTTCCACAGGCTATAAGCAATACTAAGGTTATTGCCGATAAGGTGACGGAACCTGCGTTTAATCTCGATAAAAAAGGGTATCCTATAAGGGATATGTCGTTAATTCCCGGCTACGAACCGCCCGACGGTTCTACGCCCGAAGAATATTTAAGAAAGCTTACTGACGAAGGTCTTATAAGGCGATACGGTACGGTTACGCCCGTGCAGAGAGAAAGGGCGGATTACGAGCTTAACACCATATGCCGTATGGGTTACGCCGAATATTATTTAATCGTGTGGGACTTTATCAATTGGTCGAAAGAACACGATATTCCCGTCGGACCCGGCAGGGGGTCGGGCGTTAGCTCCATCGTTGCCTATTCGATAGGTATAACCGACGTAGAACCCTTGCAGTACGATTTGCTGTTTGAAAGATTTTTAAACCCCGACCGTGTATCTATGCCCGACTTCGATATCGACTTCTGCACGGATAACCGCTATAGGACTATTGAGTACGTTCGTGAGAAATATCACCCTGAAAACGTCTGCCAAATAGTAACTTTTGGTACGATGGCGGCTAAGAACGCCATAAAAGACGTCGGGCGCGTAATGCGAGTTCCCTATT
>CAMAHZ010000149.1 GCA_945834965.1 uncultured Clostridia bacterium
GAATTACAGCCGTTACAGCCGCTACGCCAAGTATTACAACCGCAGGAATTACAGCCGTTACAGCCGTTGCGCCAATTATTCCAACCGCAGGAATTACAGCCGCTGAATATTGATAACAAACCCGAACAGCCGTTACAGCTGCCTAAGTTACAGCAAAAACACATATTATATTTTTCCTTTGCTTTGGTATTAAGGGCTAAGTTTTTCCGCCTGACCCTATAGTTTATAATATGCCGTATCTCGCTATATGGTTAAAAAATTACACCCCGCACTTTTATTAGTGCGGGGCGCTAAAATCAAGTTTTAATTATTTGCCGAAGTATCTCTTTAAAAGACCTGCAAAGCCTGCGCCGTGGCGAGCTTCGTCCTTAGCCATTTCGTGAACGGTATCGTGGATAGCGTCGTAGCCGAGCTGCTTAGCACGCTTTGCAATAGCAAGCTTACCTTCGCAAGCGCCTGCTTCAGCTTCTGCCCTGAGCTGTAAGTTCTTCTCGGTAGAAGGGGTAACGACTTCACCCAAAAGCTCTGCAAACTTTGATGCGTGGTCAGCTTCTTCATAAGCGTAACGCTTGAAAGCTTCTGCAACTTCGGGGAAACCTTCGCGCTCTGCAACCCTTGCCATAGCAAGATACATACCAACTTCGGTGCATTCACCGGTAAAGTGCGCTCTAAGACCTGCCATAACTTCAGCGTCTTCAACTACGCCGTCGCCTACGTGGTGTTCGCAAGCATAACCTGCCTTTTCTTCTACGGGTGCAAAAGTCTTAGCCTTGCATACGGGGCAAACGTCTACGTCATCTGCAACGATTTCGCCGCAAACGGTACATCTTTTCATACAAATATATCTCCTTTATTTTTAAGTTTCTATGCCTATATTGTAGCACAGCTCTTTCAAAATATCAATATATTGAGTGTAAAAACTTTTTAAAAATTTAGTGAAAATAATTTTTATCTTTCTAAAAGGACAAATTTTTCAAGTTCTGAATAGCTTTCGACAAAGTTTTTCGCCCCTGCCGCTTTAAGCTGAGCTTTGGTGCGATAACCCCACAAAACCGAAAGCCCGTCCATTTTTGCATTTATCGCCGTCTGCACGTCCGTTTCACCGTCGCCGACGAACAGACACTCTTCCGCATTTGCCCCCGTAATTTTTGCCGCGAACAGCGCCAAAGTCGGGTCAGGCTTTAAGGGATATTCTTGCGTGTTGCCGGCAACGAAATCAAACCCGAATTTTTTTAAGTGTTTATTATAGACGCCTTCGGTTGCGTTCTGCGGCTTGTTGGTGACGAGCGCAAGCTTTACCCCTGCCTTCTTTAAATTGAAAAGCACTTCTTCTTCACCTTCGTAAAGGCTGGTTAACGAGTTGTCGCAAGCGGCAAAGTGAGCGGCGTAATAGCCGTAAATTTCTTCAAAATTGACAGTTGCGCTTTGGGGTATTGCCCTTTGAACGAGCAGCTTTGCACCGTTGCCGACGTATTCAAGCGTCTTTTCAAGCGAGATTTGCGGCAGAGAAAAGTGCGCAAGCGTATCGTTTAGCACTCTGTGAATATCTAAAGACGTATTCAAAAGCGTGCCGTCTAAATCGAAAATAATCGTCTTGTACATAGTTACATCTTTTCAGGTACGCCTATACCTAAAAGCGCCAAGGCGTTTTTAAGCGTTTGCAGGGTTGCGGCGCATAAAGCAAGGCGGAAAGATTTGGTATCTTCGTCGTCTGCCGTTAAAATCTTGCAGTCAAAGTAGAACTTGTTGAACTTCTGAGAAAGGTCAACGGCAAAACGAGCAATGACGCTGGGTTCGTACTTTTCACCTGCTTCAACAACAATTTCGGGGAAGGACGCGAGCGTCCTAACCACTTCGTACTCCTGCGGAAGAAGATTGATGT
This sequence comes from uncultured Clostridia bacterium, assembly GCA_945834965.1. Lineage (GTDB taxonomy): Bacteria > Bacillota > Clostridia > Christensenellales > Borkfalkiaceae > Coproplasma. The sequence continues at coordinate 1,883 of CAMAHZ010000149.1, forward strand.
TTTCGGGGATATTAAAGCTTTCAACACACGCTTTTTGCAGTACCGAATACGCCCTTGCACAGGTGTACTGGCAATACACGCCCGTCTCGCCTTCAAACGAGAGCACTTTATCGTACGAGAACACTATATCCTTGATTTTGTTGTTATAAAGCGCGCCGAAGATTACCGAGCCTATACCCACCTTTTCTGCAATATCCTGCTTGTTTTCAAGCGCAGGGTTTTTATCTTCAATGACCTTATACGCCTTTTCAACGCACTTTTCAATTACGTCTTCAAGCCATACCACCTTACCTTTACGGGTGGACATTGCGCCGTCTTCTAAAGATACCATACCGTAGGCAACGTGAACCATATCCTTTGCCCACTCCTTGCCCAAAAGTTCCAAAACCTTGAAAATCTGCTTGAAATGCAAATTCTGTTGATAGGCAACTACATATAAGCACTTATAGAAATCGTAGGTATTCTTTCTGTAAAGCGCGGCGGCTAAATCCCTCGTTGCGTACAGCGAAGCACCGTCCGAACGCAAAATCAGGCAAGGGGGCATACCGTAGGGCTCTAAGTCCACGATTTTTGCGCCTTCACTCTCTTTAAGCAAACCTTTTTCAACCAGCTCGTCGATTACGGGCTGCATTTTATCCGAATAGAAACGTTCGCCGTTATAGCTATCGAACTTAACGCCGAGCCTTGCGTAAATCTTGTTTACGTAATCAAGCGTTAAGCTTTTGAACCACTCGAAAATCTCGTTCGCTTCTTTATCGCCGCTTTCAATAAGGCGGAAGTACTCCCTTGCTTCGACTTCCATTTCGGGGGTGGCTTCGTTGTTAAAGCGCACGTATAAATCGTTTATGGCGTGGATACCGCCCTTTTCCACTTCGTCCTTATCGCCCCACTTTTTATAGGCGCAGATAAGCTTACCGAACTGCGTGCCGTAGTCGCCGAGATGGTTTATACCCACCACTTTATAACCGAGATAATTATAAATTTTATACAGCGCACCGCCTATAACCGTGGTTGATAGGTGACCGATATGGAAGGGCTTTGCGATGTTTACGGACGAGTAGTCTATGCAAATGGTCTTGCCTTCGCCCATTTTCGACGAGCCGTAGCTTTCGCCTTGAGAGAGCACTTTTGACACCGTCTCTCGTGCGAGAGACGACTTGTTTATTTTGAAGTTCAAATAGCCGTTTAAAGCCAAAACTTCTGCAATTACGTTGTCGGGCGTAATTTTTGCGGCAAGCTCCTGCGCGATAACGACGGGAGATTTACGCATAACCTTTGCAAATTTAAAGCAGGGCAGCGCATAGTCGCCCATATCCGTATTAGGGGGTACGGCAATATTTTCCGCAATTCCTTCGTCGGGTAAGCCGCATTCGATTATTTTTTTAGCGATATATTCTTTGTAATTCATAGCAAGATAATTGTAGCATAAGTTTGCGTTTTAGGCAAATAAAAGACTTGATTAAAAATATTTAATATTAT
>CAMAHZ010000150.1 GCA_945834965.1 uncultured Clostridia bacterium
AAGCCGTGCGCGTTGAGTCCGCCCGTACAGACGTTGGGGCAGGGCAAGCCCATAAACGACAGCGAAGAGCCGTCAGTGCCGCCCCTTATGGGGAAGATTAAAGGCTCAACGCCTAACTCTTCCATAGCGGCTTTTGCATTTTCCACAAGGTGCATATGCGGCGCGATTACTTCCGCACAGTTATAATACTGGTCACGCATTTTTAAATCTATACGGTTATCGTGCTTTTTGTTCAAGCTTGCCACCGTATCCACGATAAACGCCTTTCTCTCTAAAAACTTAGCCTTGTCGTGTTCCCTTATAATTCCGTGTACGGTGCAGCTTTCCACGCCGCCTTGAATATCGGTTATAAAGTAATAACCTTCTCTGCCTTCGGTCGTCTCCGGTCTTTCACCTGTCGGCAGGCAATTAATGAATTCGTTGGCTAATACTACGGCGTTAACCATAACGCCCTTAGCCTGACCGGGGTGAATATTTCTGCCCGTAATCTCCAAATCGAAACAAGCTCCGTTAAACGTTTCGTAGGAAATTTCGCCGAGCTTTTCGCCGTCTACGGTGTAGGCAAAATCGCAGCCGAACTTTTCGACGTCGAACAGCTTTGCGCCGTGACCGATTTCTTCGTCGGGGGTGAACGCAATGCCGATTTTGCCGTGCTTGATTTGGGGATTTCCCACAAGGTACTCGGCAAGCGCCATAATTTCGGCAACGCCCGCCTTATCGTCCGCGCCCAAAATCGTGGTGCCGTCCGAAGTGATGACGCCGCCATTTATCTGCGGCTTAACGCCGTGACCTTTGGGGCTTGAAACGACGTCTAAATGCGCGATAAAGCCGATTGAAAACTTACTTTGACAGTTGGCAGGGATAGCCGAATAGACGTAACTATTTTCCGTAATTTCCGCCTTTAAGCCGAGCTTCTCAAGCTCGCCCTTTAGCATTAAGGCAAGGTCCTTTTGGCATTCCGTTGACGGCGTATTGTTGAAGTTTTCTTCGTTGCTCGGCGTGTCAACCTGAACGTAACGCAAAAATTTTTCTTCTACTCTTTCCATTATATTTTTACCTTATATATTTTATACCCGTTTGGTCAAGCCGCCAAACCTGACCAAACCCGTGCAAATTACTAAACGGCTAAAACTCCGTTATAGAATGACGCCGCCGCCGAGACAGCGTTTTTCGTCGTAGAATACGGCGTACTGCCCTGCCGTAACCGCGCGTTGGGGTTCGGCAAAAACGACCTTTACTTCGTTGCCGTCGGGGATAACGGTAACCTTTTGCTCGCCCTGACGGTAGCGGAATTTAGCCGTACACTCAAAGGGCGCTTGCGGCGCGTCCACGCCTATCCAGTTTAGCCCGTTTACCCTGCACTCGGAAGAGTACAGCGGCGTTTCGTCGCCGTGAGAGACGTATAAAATATTGTTCTCTAAGTCCTTTTTAACGACGAACCAACGGCCGCTTTCGCCCTTTTTGCCGCCCAAATCAAGCCCCCTGCGCTGACCTAACGTGTAGTACATAAGTCCGCAATGCTCGCCCACTTCTTCGCCGTCGAGCGAGAGAATTTTGCCCGATTTTGCAGGCAGGTACTCGGATAAAAACTTCCTGAAATTCCTTTCGCCGATAAAGCAGATGCCCGTAGAATCCTTCTTTTTCGCCGTGGCAAGGTTGGCGCGCACGGCAATCTCTCTGACCTGAGCCTTATCCAAATCCGCAAGCGGAAACAGCACGTTCGCAAGCTGGGGCTGGGTGACCTGATTTAAAAAGTAGGTCTGGTCCTTGCCGCTATCTTTTGCCTTTAAAAGGTAGTGTTTTCCGTCCTTTGCGTGGTCGATTCCGCAGTAATGCCCCGTGGCTATATAGTCCGCACCTAACGACAGGGCGTATTCCCTGAACGGTCCGAACTTGATTTCCCTGTTGCAGAGCACGTCGGGGTTAGGCGTTCTTCCTGCCGCATATTCCTTTAAAAAGTGGCTGAACACGCGCTCTTGATACTCTTTGGCAAAGTTGACCGAATAATAGGGGATATCCAACAGCGAACACACCCTGCGCACGTCGGCAAAATCGCTCTCCGCAGTGCATGCGCCGGATAAATCTTCTTCTTCCCAATTGAGCATAAAAAGCCCTATTACGTTGTAGCCCTGCTCTTTTAACAGCAGGGCGGCGACGGAGCTATCCACCCCACCGCTCATTCCTACTACTACCGTTTTCATATTTTCAATTCAAGTGACGATATAATTTTTAAGCCGTAGCCTTTCCGTGTTTTTTGGAACGCAGTTCCTTTTCAAGCTCTTCGCAGGTCTCTTCTAATTCTTCTTCGGTTTCGGCAATTTCCACGTCGTCTAAAATGTTCTGCAGCTTGTACTCAACCGAGAGATACTTAATGGTCTGGAAGCCGATTACGGCGGTTAGCGTGCCGTTTGCAAGCCCTTGAACGGAGCTGTCTACCACGGTGGAGATTATCTCGCCAAGGAAGGGCAAGCCCTTTACCGCGTCGCCCATAGTGCGCACTATGCCGTTGCCGATTTTTACGCCGCCAAGCCCGTACGCCACGAGCGAATTTTTAACGACTGCCGCAAAAATTCTAACGAGCCGAGTTTCCGACGGGCGGAAACCGTACAAGAATATTATGTCCTTAATCATCTGCAAATTGACCACCGCAATCATCATGGTGTCAATCTTTTTATCCTGCGATAGCGCCGAGTACATTGCGGACTTTAAAGAGCTCTGCAAAATGACCTGCTTTGCGCTCTTTTTAACCGAACCCGTATAGAGTGCGGTGAGCTGTTCTTTTATAATGGCGTCGTCGTGGAATTTTACGCCGGCTTCCAACTTTTCTACGGTCAGGCTGTCGTACCAACCCACGCCGGCAACGGTGTTGCACAGCTCTACTATTTTGCTTGCAACTTCGTATCTGGTCTTTTTGTTATGCCTTTTCGCCTTAGCCGCCGACTTGTAATTTACGTTGGTTATAAAGTGTTCGGTGCGGAAGATTTTAACGATAGGCACTATGTAGAACAGAATAAATATCAGCACGGAGACTGCCGCCGCCGCATAGCCTGCGTAGGGGTGCATATCGTACAAAGTCTTGCTTATCGAAAATAGACACCATATAAATATTACGGCAATGAATACGGTTAAGATATATAAAATCGTCTTTGCCGCCTTTACGTTTTGGCGCTTAACGTACTTGTCTTCGTATTCGTAGATAGTCATTTTACCGCTTGAGTTAGCGGTTGCAGTCTTTGCGGTCGTTTTGTTTGAGGCGCTCTCGTTAGAGCCTGTGCCGCCTTTAGGCGCTATTGCGGTATTTTTAGGCGCAACCGCCGATACCGCCAACTCGTCTTTTTTGTT
>CAMAHZ010000151.1 GCA_945834965.1 uncultured Clostridia bacterium
TTTTTAGGCGGGCTTTTTTTATTGCAAATTTTTAGAGTATAAATGTTTTCATAGCAGTCAATAAATTTGTGTGTAAGAGAGGTAAATTGCTATGGCAAAAATAATACGCATAACTTTTTTTCTATTATTCATAATAATTGCAACGGTACTTTTAGCGCTACCCGTAAAGGGCGAAAGCGCAAACGCAAATACGGACTATCTGCGCATTCACATAAGGGCAAATTCAAACTGCGAAAGCGACCAACAGGTCAAGTATTTGGTTAAGGAAAAGGTCGTCGAGTTTATTACGCCGCACATTAAAGAGTGTGTGTCCAAACAAGACGCAATTTCCGTTATGCAAAGCTTGACCGAAGATATAGTTAAGGTCTGCGAAAAAGAGCTTAAAGCGCAGGGCTTTTGCTACGGCGCAAGGGCTGAAATTAGAAGCGAAAAATTCCCTACGAGAGTGTACGGTCAACTGACCCTGCAGGAAGATATTTACGACGCTTTGATTATCGAGCTCGGCACGGGCAAAGGGGATAACTGGTGGTGCGTAATCTACCCCCCGCTCTGCTTTACTTCGGCAAGTCAGGACGTTGAGTACCGCAGTTTTATCTACGACATAATTAATAAATTTATGAATAAGTAGCCTCGATTTTGTGCAACCAACTTTGTGCTGCGGGGCAAGGAGGTTAAATGAAAAAAGCACTTATAACGGGTATAGCCGCGGCAATGATATGCACGGCTATAACTTGCGGAGCAGGGGCTTTACAACACACCGCAACTGCCGGTGCGGAAGAGATAGCCTTAACCGCAGTAACTACCGCCGTGCTAAGGCAGGGCTCGAAGGGCGGCGAAGTAAAAGAAGTACAAAGGCGTTTAAAACAATGGGGTTATTACAACGGTCAAGTGGACGGCGTATTCGGTGCGGCGACGACTGAAGCCGTTAAAAAATTCCAGAGTAAAAACGGGCTTACCGCAGACGGTATCGTCGGCAAGGCTACCTACGCCGCACTCGGTATGAATGCAAGCGTAAACGTGTTGCAGGGGAACAATTCAAGCTCTTCCTACACCAGCTCGGATTTGTACCTTTTGGCAAAGTGTATCTACGCCGAAGCAAGGGGCGAAAGCTACACGGGGCAGGTGGCTGTCGGCGCGGTTATCTTAAACAGAGTCCGCTCTTCTTCCTTCCCCAACACTATCTCGGGCGTAATCTATCAAAGGGGTGCGTTCACGGCGGTTGACGACGGACAGATTAACTTAGAGCCTGACCAAACTGCATTGAACGCCGCAAGCGACGCCATTAACGGTTGGGACCCGACCTACGGTTGTCTTTACTACTACAACCCCGCCGTTGCGACGAGCAGTTGGATTTTTGGCAGACAGACCGTTACCACGATAGGTAAACACGTCTTTGCAATTTAAAGGGGGCAAATATATGGCAGAAAAGAAAAATATTTCAAGCGGTGCGGAAAAGAGCGAAAAGCTTGCTAAGGCGAAAAGCGTTAAATCGAGCGAAGAAAAAGAGCTTGAGAACCTTTCGTCGAATCAAGAGCGAACTTCTAAAAAGAGCGTCTCTCAATCGCCCAAAAAGACGGGCGCAAAAAAGTCGGCAGACGGCGCAAAAAAGAGTGAAAAGGGCGTAAGGCAGACCAAGCGCTCTTCTTCAAAGCGAGCAGATAAGGCAGAGCGAAAGAGACGGGCTCAAGAAAAGAAAGAACAAAAAATCAAGGACAGGCAGGAAAAAAAGCTTGCTAAAAAGAAGCTCGCCGCCGAGAAAAAGCAAAAGCGGTTAGAGCGCAAGCTTGAGCATAAAGAAAAAATTCAGGCGCATAAAGCCGAACTTAAAAAAAGGCGTGACAAGATTAAGGCGGAAAAGCAAAAGCGCAAGCAGGCTTTAAAGAGCGAGACTAAGGAAAAGAGAGCAAAGCGCATTGCCGAAGAAAAGAAGGCTAAGCGTTTAGCCGCCCAAAAACGGCGTGAAGAGAAGTTGGAAGAAAGGCGCATAAAGCGCGAACAGCGCCAAAAGGCAAGACAGCAAAAGCGTTCTCAAAAGAACAGTCAGCGCTCTCAAAGAAGGCGTCAGCGCACCCCCGGCTTCGGCGGTTGGCTTGCCGCCGTCATATCCTTGGGCGTAACCACCCTTGCTCTCGCCACAATCGTCACCTTCGGTTGGATGACTATGGGCGATATGCAGGCGAGCATGGCAGGCGGTTATACGCAGTCGCTGTACGAGCTTAACGCCATCGTCGACGATTTGGATACCAACCTTGCAAGGGCGAAGGTCTCTTCTTCCCCCTACGACAGAGTAAGGGTGTTCACCGATATAGCCGTCGATAGCGAGAATGCCGAACTAATTTTAGAGAGATTCCCCCTTGAAATGCAGTCCACCGAAAAGCTGACTGACTTTTTAAACGATATGGGCAGAGACGCAAGGGCAATGCTGTTCACCGTAGCAAACGGCGGCGAGCTAAGCGCACAGCAGGTTCAGGCACTCGAATATTTATACGACACTAACGCAAAGGTCAAGGCGGAAATTAACAAGTTGATTGAAAGCGCTTGTCAAAAGGATATGCTTGCGGCTATGCGCGGCGACGACTGTGCGCTAAGGGACGGCTTTACCAAGATACAAAACAACGTCTTTAGCGAAGAGACGGCGGCTAAACCCCAAAAGATTAAAGCGCCTGCATACCTTGAAGGCTTAGACGAAATTACCGCCGCAAAAGCCGAGAGCATTGCAAAGAATTTATTTTCCGATTACAACGTCTCTGACGCAAAATGCACGGGCGAAGCGTTGGGAAGAATAGCTATGTACAACGTAAATCTTACCGTTCCCGACGGCGAAATGTTAGTGCAGATTAGCAAGGCAGGCGGTAAGGTGGTTGGCTTTGACAGCTTTAAGGTATGTACGGAAGAAAACTTTTCCGTCGACCGCTGTGTGACTATTGCGCAGGACTTCCTTGAAAAGATGGGCTATAGCGGCTTGAAACCCGTATGGGCGAGCGTGAACGGCACGACCTGCAATTTGCACTTTGCAACCACTCAGGACGGCGTTATAATCTATTCCGACCTTATAAAGATTAAGGTTTGCGAAGAAAGGGGTATCGTTACGGGTATGGACGCGAGCGGTTATATCCTAAGGCACCGAGAAAGGCAGATTGAGAGCGCAAGCATTTCCGAAGAGCAGGCAAAGTCTGCAATCAACGGCAATATTCAAGTCTCTTCCACTCGCCTTGCATTAATCCCCGTAGACGGGCGCGACCGCCTATGCTATGAATTCTTCGGCGAAATGGGCGGCGTTGAATACTACGTCTACGTCGACGCGAACACCGGCGAAGAGTTGGAAGT
>CAMAHZ010000152.1 GCA_945834965.1 uncultured Clostridia bacterium
ATTTCTTTCATCATAAAATGCTCGAAACCGCCCTTTTCTGCCGACTCTGCATCCCAGGTTATTTCCACAGCGTCCTTTTTAATTTCTTCGCCGTCAAGGTTATAGAATTTAACTTCACCCGCCTTTACGCACGCCATTTCAAAGTTGCCTATATAATAGACGTTGCGGACGTACTTTAAAATTGCAGGCACGTCGGAAGCGACGTAAGATTCGCCGCCCGATACACCTATAATCATGGGGCTGTCCTTACGGGCAACCCAAATCTGCCCGGGATAGTCGTTGAACATTATTTCAAGTGCGTAAGAGCCCCTGATTCTAACCATCGCCTTAGCTATTGCGCTAACGGGACCGTTGTTGTATTTTTTATAGTAATAATCTACGAGTTTTACGGCTACTTCCGTATCCGTCTGGCTATAGAATTCGTATCCCTTTTTTATAAGCTTTTCTTTGAGCTCGGCATAATTTTCGATAATACCATTATGCACGGCGAAAACCGTACCTTCGTCGTTGCAGTGCGGGTGAGCGTTGAGCTCGGAAGGTTCGCCGTGAGTTGCCCAACGGGTATGCCCTATACCGCAAGTACCTTTGAGCGCCCTGCCTTCGTCAATCTTTTCGCTTAAGTTTTTTAATCTGCCCTTAGCCTTGACCACTACGGTTTTTCCGTCTTGTCCCCTTACGGCAACGCCTGCAGAGTCGTAGCCGCGGTACTCAAGTTTACTAAGTCCGTCTAAAAGTATGGGTGCCGCCTGTTTTGCGCCGATATATCCTACGATACCACACATATTTTACACCTCAACCGCATATCCCTTGCTCTTTATAACGTCTACGACCGACTGAGCAAGTTCTTGGCACTCTTCCTTAGACTTAGCTTCTACCATAACCCTAACCAAAGGTTCGGTACCCGATTCTCTAACTAAAATCCTGCCGTTGTCGCCGAGAGTTTTTGCAACCTTTTTAACCGACGCCTGAACGTCGATATCGTTCTGCGCGGCAACCTTGTCTTTAACCCTTACGTTGATTAAAACCTGCGGATAGATTTTAACGGGTTCGGCAAGGCGGGATAGTGTCGTCTTTCTTGCCATAATTACTTCCATAATTTTAAGGCTGGTAAGAATGCCGTCGCCCGTCGTTGCGTACTTTGAAAAGATTATATGCCCCGACTGTTCGCCACCTATACGGCAGCCGTTTTTCTGCATATATTCGTACACGTACTTGTCGCCGACTGCAGTTTTTGCATATTCGATACCTATCTCGTCGAACGCTTTATAAAGCCCGAAGTTGCTCATCACGGTCGTTACAACTGTGTTTGTTAAAAGTTTGTCACGCTCTTTCATATACTTGCCGTATATGTAGAGAATGTGGTCGCCAGTTATCACCTGACCTTTTTCGTCAACGCAAAGACATCTATCCGCGTCGCCGTCGTAGGCAAAGCCAACGTCAAGCCCCTTTTCAATAACTAATTTCTGCAAACCCTCGATATGAGTTGAACCTGCGTTTTCATTTACGTTAAATCCGTCGGGTTTATCGTTTATAGTAACCACCGTTGCGCCAAGCGCTTCGAATACGCAACGAGCTATGTTCCAGCTGCTACCGTTAGCGCAGTCGAGCCCGACCTTCTTCCCCTTGAAGGAATACATACCGAGCGAAATGAGATAAGCTATATAACGGTTTCTGCCGGACGCATAGTCAACCGTCTTGCCTATCCTTTCACGCGTTGCATAGGGCACCTCAGGCATCTCTTCGCCGAATGCGTTGAGCTTGCCGTCGATATAAGCTTCTACGAGAGCTATGGTCTTTTCGTCCATCTTTTCGCCCTGCGAATTTAAAAGCTTTATGCCGTTATCGTAATAAGGGTTGTGGCTTGCGGAAATCATAATTCCGCAATCGAACTCGTCGACTCTCGTGATATATGCAACCGAAGGCGTCGTAGTCACGTGCAACATATACGCATCTGCGCCCGATGCGGTAAGCCCTGAAACCAAGGTGTATTCAAACATATAGCTTGAACGTCTCGTGTCCTTGCCTATTACTATTCTCGCAGGTGAATCGTCGCCGTTGCGGCGTTTTAATTCGCCGTAATACCAGCCGAGAAACCTGCCCACTTTGTATGCGTGTTCAGCGGTGAGCGTTACGTTAGCTTCGCCCCTGAACCCGTCCGTTCCGAAATATTTTCCCATATTCTCAAATTTCCTTTATTACAACCACTCCGCCCGTCTTTAAAATGCTGTTTTCGGGAATCACGCCGCGAACGCACGAGAGCGGATAAATATTAGTGTTTCTTCCTATTACCGTACCGGGATTTAAAACGCTGTTGCAGCCAACTTCGACAAAGTCGCCGAGCATTGCACCCATCTTTTTAAGACCCGTATTGATTCTTTCTTCTTTTGATACAACGCTAACCAAAGTCTTGTCTGACTTTACGTTGGATGTTATCGAGCCTGCGCCCATATGAGATTTATAACCGAGAATACTGTCGCCAACGTAATTATAGTGCGGCGTTTGAACGTTATCGAAAAGAATGACGTTTTTAAGCTCAACCGAATTACCAACGACGCAGTTATTACCCACCAAAGCACTACCCCTTATAAACGCGCAATGCCTTACTTCTGTTTCCGCACCTATAATGCAGGGCGAGCCGAGATAAGCCGTGGGCGCAACCTTTGCCGTTTTATGCACCCATACGTTTTCGGCAACCTGTTCATACTCGTCATTAGAGAGCGACTGACCGAGCGAAATAATCAAGTCCTTTAAACCTTTAAGCGCTTCCCAAGGGTATGTGAATTTGCTTAAATAATCTTTTGCTATAGTGTGATTTAAATCATATAAATCATTTATTGTATACATTCGTTAACTTTCCTTTTTACGTTTACACACGTTTACGTACGCACGCGCACGCGCACACGCATATAAAAAAGCGCACGAAAATTACGGGTTTTGCCTTAATGCAATGCCGACATAATTCGACAAATTTACCCAAAATTTAAGTACGCCAAAAGCCCGCAACGCTTTGCGGGCAGATTAAGTTTTAAAGCAGATATCTTGAGAGCAACGCAAAACGCCTGACGCTGAACGCATTGGGCAAATCTTGTACGTTTTCTCTATAGTCGTTAACGCTGTCATTGCCGTATTCCGCGCGGCGCAAAAGTAAAACGCATACGCCGTAAACGCCGAATGCGCATGACGCAAACGTAAACAAAAACAGCGACAACGCACCGAGCATCTGCAAGGACGTAAATACCGATTCCGAACCGAAAACCGCCTTGAGAACCAACCTCGTTTCAGTGATAAACTCGGGCGATAACACAGAACTAAAATAGTCGCTTGAAT
>CAMAHZ010000153.1 GCA_945834965.1 uncultured Clostridia bacterium
CGCCTTGATTGAACGGTTAAATTTAAGGAAAAGTTTTTTATGAAATTAGGCGTAGTAGGTCTGCCCAACGTAGGTAAATCAACTCTTTTTAATGCAATAACTCACGCAGGCGCAGAAGCGGCTAACTACCCCTTCTGCACCATCGAACCCAACGTAGGCGTGGTCGCCGTTCCCGACGAAAGGTTGGATAAGCTCGGCGCGCTTTATTCAAGCAAAAAAATTACCCCTGCCATCGTTGAATTCGTAGACATTGCAGGGCTTGTTAAAGGCGCTTCCCGCGGGGAAGGTTTGGGAAATAAATTCTTATCCCACATTCGTGAGTGCGACGCAATCGTACACGTCGTGCGTTGCTTTGAAGACGCCAACGTAACCCACGTTAACAATAAGGTTGACCCCGTAGACGACATTACCACCATTCAGTTAGAGCTTATTTTGGCTGACATCGAAGCGGTGAACAAGCGCCAGGATAGGATTAGAAATACCGCAAGGGGCGGTTCTAACAAGGAAGCGGCGGCAGAGTTTGCCATGCTTGAAAGGCTTGAAAAATTCTTGACCGAAGAAAAACCTGCAAGGCTGTTCGAGTGCGACGACAGCGAAAAGGCATTTTTGGACAATCTCTTCCTTTTGACGGCTAAACCCGTTATCTATGCGGCAAACATTTCCGAATTCGACATGGGCAAGGACGAAGACGAAATTCCTCTCGTCGTTAAGGTTAAAGAATTTGCAAAGACTGAAGGCAGCGAAGTGTTGACCATTTGCGCAAAAACCGAAGAAGAGCTTTCTCAAATGGAGCCTGAAGAGAGCGCAATGTTCTTAGAAGAGCTTGGTCTTAAAGAGAGCGGTTTAAATAGGCTTATCAAAAAGAGCTATAGCCTTTTAGGGCTCATATCCTACCTTACCGCCGGTGAAAAAGAGACGAGAGCCTGGACGATTAGAAAGGGCACAAAAGCACCGCAGGCTGCCGGCGTTATTCACTCCGACTTTGAAAAGGGCTTTATCAGGGCTGAAGTCGTCGACTACCAGACTCTTTTGGACTGCGGCGGACTCGTCGGCGCACGCGAAAAGGGCAAAGTCAGAAGCGAAGGCAAGGAATACGTCGTCAAGGACGGCGACGTCATTTTGTTCAGGTTTAACGTTTGATTTGAGTTAATTTGGTAAAATTTTTAAAGCCGCGGATTGCGCTGTGAAATGCAATCCGCGGCTTTTTCGTATTTTTTGATTTTATTTTAATAACGTTTGGATAAGGCTTTCCCTAATTTCGGAATTAGCACCGAAGGGCTTGCGGCTTGAATTGTCGAATTCCGCCGCTACACTTCCACCTTTCAATACGACTATTCTGTCGGCAAGGTAGCAAGCTTCGTCTATATCGTGCGTGACGAAAAGCGTACCCGTACCGCTTGAATGTTGCAGGCTTTTAAATAAATCCATTGCCGCAATCTTAGTCTTTAGGTCAAGTGACGAAAAGGGTTCGTCTAATAAAAGCAGGTCCGATTGCCTTAAAAACGCACGGCAGAGCGACACTCTCTGCTGCTCACCGCCCGACAGCGTTTTGGGATAGGCGTTGGCTTTCTCTTTTAGACCTACCCTTTCAAGCATATCCTTTGCTTTGTTTTCGTCTACGCCTATTAGCGTTAGATTGTCTAAGACGGTGAGATTTGGCACGAGACGGGGCGTTTGGAACACGTAAGAAACTTTAACGGGCGTTATTTCACCCGTGTAGGGAATAAGCCGTGCGATTGCATTTAATATGGTGGTCTTTCCGCAACCGCTTTCGCCGAGAAGGCAGGTTACGCCGCTATCGCCTATTTCAAGGTTGAAATTTTCGTAGACTTTCGTTTCCCCGTATGATACGAATAAATTTTCAATCTTCATATCTGCACCCCCTTACCCAGGCAAAGGCGTATTTTGAAATGAGAGAAAAGATAAGCTCTACCGCTATACCGAAGATTACCGCAAACAGCGTAAGTGCGGCAAGGCGCGGAAGGCTGTAGATAACCGCTTCACCCATCATTCCGCCAAGCGCAGTATAGGTTGACGCCATGACTTCCGCCGAGATTACGAGCTTTATGCCAAAGGACAGGTTTGCACCCGTCTGCGCAACGAGCATAGGCGCAAGGCGTGAAATATACACCTTAGTTATGACCTTTTTCGGCGCAACTTCGTACACCTTGACCATTTCCAAAAGCTCGGCATCCACCTGAGAAATGCCTTGCGAAAGTTGGCTGTAGCATATGGGGAAAAGCACTAAAAATGCGACGGCTATCGGGGCAATGCGCGGGGTCGTCCACACCAGAATTAAAAGCAATACCGCCATCGTGGGAAGAGAGCGAAACACGGCGACTATGGGGCGCATGAACGCCGCAAACGGTTTGAAATACGCCGATAAAACCGCACACACCGCCGCCACCACAAACGAAATTATAAACGATATAACAGTTCTTAGTATCGTCCAGCCGAAAGCCTTCCAGAAAAAGGGCGTTATAAACAGCTTAAAAAACTGCTCTGCCGACTGCAAAAAGGGCGGAATTAAATACTCGTTTTTTACGATTGCCGCCGCGATTATCCACGTGAGCCACATTAGTAGAAGTGCGGTTGCCGACGCTAAAATATTAAGTTTTTTCGCTGTAAAAAACTTTTTCATTTGTAAATATTAGTCTATGCCGTAAAAGAACGTATCCGCAGGCGTTCCCCACGCGTTGCCCGATACAGCGTTGAGCCTACTAATAATGTCTAAAACGCTCTGCTTGCCGTCTGCGTTGGAAGTAAAGCTTATTCCGCAGTTGGCTATAACGGTTGAATTTAAGTTTTGCGCCGTGAACGTGGGGGCAAGGTCGCCCGACATCTTTGATTGAATGGCGTTGACTATGCTTTCTGCCGAAGTTGCGCTATCGTTTATCCAACTTTGGTTGTCCTTTAATGCCTTGATAAAGTTTTCTACCGCATTTTTGTCGCTTTCGATTACCGAAGTTTTTGCAACGGCAACGGCTTGGGGATAGCCGTTCTCGCCGCCGTAAAGCGTTTGCAGACTTGCGGCAACCGAGAGCTTGCCACCCGTTGCGTTGACTTTGGTAGTTGCGGCGGGTTCGGGCACTACGAAATAGTCGCACACGGCGTTAGAAGGGATTGCTTCAGTAGCCTTTACGTCTTTTAAGTTTACCTTGTCGGTTGCAAGTTCTGCGCCGTCGGTAAGTTGATTAAAGGGTATTTCGTTTTGCTGTAAAATAACTTTAAGCATAAGCCCGGGGACGTTGGCAAGGTTGATTACCCCCACCGTCCTGCCGATAAGCGTTGAAAGGTTAGCCGTAGTGATATCTTCGC
>CAMAHZ010000154.1 GCA_945834965.1 uncultured Clostridia bacterium
ACAGGGTATACGCCCCGCCGTTCGGCGGGGCGTATCTGACTTTATAGGGTGATTTTGGGGCTAAAACGGTAAAAATTAGCAATAACCATTGACTTAGGCATAAATCAAGAATAAAATATATTTAAGGTATAATTGCAAGATATACCGTTTACAAAAAGGGATAAGAGTATGAAAAAGAAATTTCTCGTCGTAATACTTTCTCTTATTACGGCGCTTTGCGCAGGGGGTGCCTTTTTTGGGTGCGACCTGTTATCAAATTTCAATGGCAATCACACTCACGTGCCGTCAAGCAGGTGGGAGACCGATTCCGCCTATCACTGGCATGATTGCACGGTTATCGGCTGTAGCGAGCAGGTGGATAAAAATGCTCATACGCTTGAGCATATTCAAGCTAAAGCGCCCACCTGTACTGCGGACGGCAACTTAGAGTACTGGCATTGTACGGGGTGCGATAAATACTACGCCAACGCTAACGCAACTCAAGAGATTAGCAAATTCACCTTAAGCGCACAAGGTCACTCTATCGTATCTATGCACGATAACGAAAACCACTGGCAGGAATGTGAAAACTGCCGTACTATTACGGTTGCAAAGCAGGCGCATACGGCTAACGGCTATATAAAGAATAAAAACGGACACTACAAAACCTGCCTTGAATGCGGCGAAAGGTTTGATATAGGCACGCATATCGAAGGGGAAAACTGCACGGTTTGCGGCTATACCGTAAACTATGCGGATAAATGCTCGTCCGACTACGGCTATAATTATTTAGGCACGCTTACAAACGGGGCTAAATATCAAAGCCTTTACGAAAAAATCGACGAGCTTGCTTTTTCTTTCCACGACGATAAGACCCAAACGGCGTCGTCGGTTACGGTGACGGGCGGCGCAAGCTACTTCGTTGCAGGCGAAGTCAATTATGCGTCCTTAGGCTTAAGTCTCAATCAGGCGGAGAGCGTCTGGGCAACGTACAGAAACGACCATCCGCTTTACTACTGGCTGTCCGGACAGATTGTACACAACTCTCAAACGCTGTCTCTATGCGTGTACGAAGATTATAAAAGCGGCAGCGTTCGCACGGCGGAGAACGATAATTTATATAGTGCGATTGACGAGTATTTAAACGCCGTCAGCGGCGAAACGGGCGCATACGAGATAGCCTTTGCCTTCCACGATAAAATTATCGACGATATAAGCTACGCCCGCGACGAACTCGGCAAGCCCCAGACCGAAGGCTGGGCGCACAACGTTTTGGGCGTGTTCTCGGTGGGTGAAGCCGTGTGCGAAGGATATGCCAAGGCGTTCTCCCTGCTTTTAAACGCTTGCGGCGTGGATAACGTGTACGTAACGGGCGAAAGCAAGGGCGAAGGTCACGCCTGGAATATGGTAAATATAGACGGCGGTTGGTACTGGTACGACTTAACCTGGGACGACCAACCCCATATAGGCGGCGGTATTATCTACGAATATATGTGCAAGGCAGGGGCGGAATTTACCGACCATACCGTCGGCGAAATCGGGAATTTTGACGACCCTATGAACTACTTGTACGCCATACCTTCTGCGGCTACGACTGCTTATAATTCTTCCGCGCTTGAGCTTGGCGAGCAGTTTACGCTCGAATACTTTACCTACGAAGTATGCGGCTATAACAGGGTTTCGCTTAAAAGCGCAGGCGCCGTTTCAGGCGACGTCGTCTTGACCGATTACGCAGTCTGCGGCACCCGTTACTTCTCGCTTTACGAGATAGGCAAGGACGCCTTTGTAAACAGCGTTAACGTGACGAGGTTAACCATACCGCAGTCTGTAAAAGTTATTAAAAATTATTCCATAATCGGCTGCAATAAACTTAATAAGGTTACGTTTGTAGATAAAGACGGCTGGGTCAGGTCATCTAACGACGGCAACGGCGCAGTTGCGTACAGCGTGTCGGCAGTCTCGCTTGAAAACCCTGCGTCGGCTGCGGCGTTACTTAAAGAAACGTATAATATGTACACGTACACCTGGGTTAAGTCGGCTGCGGCGAGTTAGCGTTTTTATAGCTTTAGAGCATTTAGCATATGAGTAGATATAAAAAAGTTCTATTGATAGTATTGTGGGTATTGTTTTTACTCTGCGTTTCGTTCGTGGCGTTTTTTGCGTTTACCGCGCCTGAAAGGGACAAAATTGCGGTGCAGAACGTGCCTTCGTCCTATCAAATAATTTCACAGGAAAACTTTATCGACTATCAATCGGTCAACGAGTGTTCGGCGTATGCGTCGGCGTTCGTTATGCGCCATTTGGGTAAAAGGGTGGTCGGCTTGGATTTGTATAAGGGCGTTAAGCGCACTTTCGGGTTTGCGTCGGCTCTCTCGGTTGAAAGGCTCTTTGGCGATAACGGCTTTAGCGCAAAGGCGTATCACGGCGGCGTTGAAACCTTAAAAAAGCGTGTTTCAAGCGGCGTACCCGTAATCGCCTTTATAAATAACGATAACGATACCCACTACGTCGTCGTGGTTGGTTACGATAACGAGAATTTCTATCTCGTCGATTCCATAAGGGAAAATGCAAATGCGGACGGCGGTTGGTATAATAGAAAGCTCTCGATAGTTGAGTTTGAACGCGTGTGGAAAACCAACGCCTATTTTACGGGTAACGTCTATATAGTAGCAGAGTAGTTACTCCTTCTTATTCAACCTATCTCAGGACAACCTGTCGCGGCTACTCATAGAAACGCAGTTGAATCGAGCCTACAAAATTTAATAAGAATAAAAAGGGAGAACCTAAACGGATTCTCTCTTTTTTTATAAAAATATTCAAAATCTTTAAAAGGGTATAAGCATAAATTATTAGTGTTATAATATGGACTTATTTGTATAGTTTTGGTTTAGTTTTTGCTAATGAAATAATGTCGTTTCATACCGTTTATATGTCTTTTAGTACCGTTTTAATGTTTTTTTGTGAAAATTGTTTGACATTTTTTTGCGGTTTAGAACATAATATAAACGATTAAAATGGATAGTTTTGGCATTTACGTTTTTGGAGGATAAGATGAAGAAAAAAATAATTTTGGCTATCGTGGCGGTATTGTCTTTATGTTCGTTTGCGGCAGGCTTAACCGCTTGTGCGAAAAAGGAACACGAACATAATTACGAAGCTACGGTCGTAGCCCCTACCTGTACGGAATTAGGATATACGGTACATACCTGTAACGAATGTCAGCACAGCTACGTGGACACGTACGTCGTGGCGCTTGGTCATAGCTATACGAACTACGTGTCTAACGGCAACGCAACCTGCACGCAAGACGGTACTAAGACGGCAGTCTGTGACCG
>CAMAHZ010000155.1 GCA_945834965.1 uncultured Clostridia bacterium
AGCTTGCCCACTTCCGCCACAGCCTGCTCTTCGGGCTTGGTGTTCTTTATAAAGATTTGACTGCCCTTCCAACTGATTGCCTGAACGGGGCAGACGGAAATGCACTCGCCGCACTGTATACACTCGTGGTCGCCGACGTGCTTGATATCCATTTTACAGCCCTGAATACACAATCCGCAGTTGATACACTTGTCCTTATCAAGCTTTACGCCGAGAAGTGAAATCTTGCAAAACAGCGAATATATCGCGCCTAACGGGCAGATAAAGCGGCACAAAAAGCGGTAGATAAATACGCTTGCCACAACTACGACCAAAAGTACGCAGAACTTCCAGGTGAAGAGATACCCCAGCATTTCGTAAAAGCCCGAGTTCTTGATATTTGAAAGTAAGCTCACCGCGCCTTCTAACGTGCCGGCAGGGCAGACGTATTTGCAAAATACGGGAATACCTGCGTAGATAAGGGGAATTGCTATTACTAAAATGAGCAGTATGTATTTAAAGTAGGAGGCAATCCTTGTAAACCTGCTTTTGCGCAGTTTTGGCGTGCGGATTTTATACAAAAGCTCCTGTATAAGCCCGAACGGACACAAAAAGCCGCAGATTACCCTGCCGAGCAAAAGCCCAAATAAAATTAAAATACCGAATACGTAGGCAGGTGCGCTTTTACCGCTGTTGGCAAGCGAATCCTGCAACGCACCCAACGGGCATGCGCCGATTGCACCGGGGCAGCTGTAGCAGTTTAAGCCGGGTGCGCACACCTTTTTGGTGTTGCCCGTGTATATTTCGCCCGAGACAAACCCCTTTATATTTGCGTTGTGCAACAGCGCCGCATACAACTGAATGAGCCTGCGCTTGGTGGGCTTGTGTGAGATGAACCAGCTTTTTACCTTAGTTAAAAATTTACTCATATCAGCCCAACCCTATGCACTCAGTGCAGATATTTATAGCCTTTATAAAGACGGCTTGCATATTGCCGTTTAACGAGCCCCATATAACGAGCGCAACGCCTATAACGGCAAGTACTATCCTTATTGCGAGCACGACTTTTTTGTTATCGAAGAAATTTTCAACCCTTTTGCACAGGCAATTTGCGCCCTGCTCGTTTGGCTGTTTTACTCCCTTCGTGACCTTTTGAAGGGAAGGCAGAGAGTTTTTTACGCCGTACTTGACGAGCGCCGCACCCACAGAATAAAGCACAGCCGCCGCAACGAATACGGGCATTACCACCTTTGCCATATCCAACATTTCAAGCGTGACCGCCTTGTTGTTGAAATTAGACGGAATACACAGATATATCACCGTCGTAAGAACGGCGATTGCAGAGAGAACGTAGCCGGCTATCTTAACGCCGAAAGCAAGCCTTTTAGTTTCGATAACCTTAGCATATTCCCCTTCTAACCCGTCCGGCGCAGACGACGGCAGTCTTTCAATTAAACGGGCGTACTGCAAGTCGGGGTGAATTTTTCTCGGTTTTTCCTTGACGGGGAAAACTTCCCACAAGACGAACCCGACGACGATTGCGCCTATCCACAGCCAGAAGAACAGGTCTATTTTGGATAGGGCGGCAATGACCACTTCACGCGAAAAGGGCTTGCGGTCCAACACGGGTGCAGAGCTTGAGTTGAAAACGGCTAAAACCTGCCACGCAAAAAGTGCGCCCACTACCACCGTGAATACGCCCAAAAATATGCCGTAATACAGCCTTACGGATTTGCTTGCCTTTTGTATATTCATAGTTTTATTATAATATTAGCCGATTGTATTGTCAAGAATTAATAACTTGACAAACGGCGATAATATTCTTATAATTTGACTTAATCAACCTTTATCCGACACGGAAAGACCTACTATGGAAAAAGAAATTTACGACGACTACCTTAATATTTTAAAGGAAGAGCTTTTGCCCGCTATGGGCTGTACCGAACCCATTGCCGTGGCGTACGCCGCCGCGCTTGCAAAAGACGCGCTTGGCTGTATGCCCGAAGTCGTGGAAATATGCGTTTCGGGCAATATCTTAAAGAACGTTAAAAGCGTGGTCGTGCCGTCTACGGGCGGACTTAGGGGCGTGGCTTCTGCCGCGGCGGCAGGCATTGCCGCAGGCGACCCTGCAAAAAAACTTGAAGTGCTTGCAGGTATTGCAACAGCCGACCATAAGAAAATTAAAGCCTTTTCCGAAAGCGCAAAATTTATAGTAAGGCACAGCGACAGCGGCTGTATCTTCGACATAGGCGTAAGGGTATTTAAGGGCGAAGACGAAGCGTTTGCAAGAATTGCAGGGCACCACACCAACGTTGTGGAAGTAAGCAAGAATGGCAAAAAGTTTATTTCCAAAGACGTTTTGGACAACGCAGATGAAGGCTTGACGGACAGAAGTGTACTTTCGGTTAAGGGCATTATCGAGTTTGCCGACACCTGCGCCATTGACGATATTGAAGAGCTTATTTCCCGTCAGCTTGAATACAACGGCGCTATCGCCGAAGAAGGCTTAAAAAACGACTACGGCGCAAGGATAGGTAAGATACTTTTAGAGAGCTTTGGCAAGGACGACACCCACAACCTTGCAAGGGCGACTGCGGCGGCGGGAAGCGACGCGAGAATGAACGGCTGTCCCCTGCCCGTAGTAATCGTTTCGGGCAGCGGCAATCAAGGTATGACGGCGTCGTTACCCGTAAAGGTATACGCAGAAAAACTTGGGTCAAGCAGGGAAAAGCTTTTAAGGGCGGTTGCCCTTTCCGACCTTATTACCGTACACTTAAAGACGGGTATAGGCAGGCTTTCCGCCTACTGCGGCGCAGTTTCCGCAGGGGCAGGGGCAGGCGCAGGCATTGCGTATTTGCACGGCGGCGGCTTTGAAGAGATTGCGCACACCGTAGTCAATGCGCTCGCAGTAACTTCGGGCTTGATTTGCGACGGTGCAAAATCGAGCTGTGCGGCTAAGATTGCGTCTGCCGTTGACGCAGGCATATTAGGCTTTGAAATGTATAAACGCGGCAGTCAGTTCTACGGCGGCGACGGCATAATACTTCGCGGCGTTGAAAACACTATCGACAACGTTTCCGACCTGGCGCGCGTCGGTATGAAGGGCACGGACGAAGAGATTATCAAGCTTATGCTTAAGGAAAATAAGTAAACCCCTTTCAATCGCGGCGCCATATGCGCCTATGAATATAGTTTTTACTTAAAGGGCGGCGTACCGAAATTTTTCGGTACGCCGCCCTTTAAATATACAATTTTAAATTTTACCCGACCCATAACCAAGCGATGCAGGCAACTATGCCGAATACCGCAAAAACGATTAAAAACAC
>CAMAHZ010000156.1 GCA_945834965.1 uncultured Clostridia bacterium
TGACACCATACGGCATTTTACGACAAACTGCGCAAAACGCCGTATGCGTATCTTTTAATTAGTGAGGCTTAATTATTTAGAAATAATTCTCACCTTATTTGGGCTACCGTCTTTGGAAAGATGCGAGCAAGAGCAGGAGAGCGCGGAAAACCTGAAGGAGTTTACAATGAAGTAAATGACTGAAGGTTGCCACAGCTCGACGAACTATTGCGACGCATATTTACAAAGCGCAAATAATAAGTGTTAAATTAAATGCGGCGTCTCACCCTTGCTTAGCGCTTCCCACACGGGAGAAATGCTACGCAAGTATTCCACCACTTTGGGAACTTCGGCTATAATATAGTCGATTTCTTCTTCGGTGTTCCACTCGGACAGGCTAAGCCTAAGCGAGCCGTGAGCAACTTCGTGCGGCAGACCCAACGCCAACAGCACGTGAGAAGGGTCAAGTGAACCGGACGTGCAAGCCGAACCGGACGACGCACAGATACCCTTTTGGTCGAGAAGAAGTAAAAGGCTCTCCCCTTCAATACCTTCAAAGCACATATTTACGTTGCCGGGCAAGCGGTTTACTAAATCGCCGTTGACCTTGGAATGCTCTATCTTGGAAAGACCTGCAATGAGCCTATCGCGAAGGGCGGTCTCCTTTGCCATATTTTCGGGCAGGTGTTCAACCGCTTCCTTTAAAGCGGCAGCCATACCCCATACGCCTGCAATATTTTCCGTGCCGCCCCTGCGGTTGCGTTCCTGCGCGCCGCCTTCGATAAGGTTGAAAAGCCTTACGCCCGTGCGGCAGTACAAAAAGCCTACGCCCTTAGGTCCGTGGAATTTGTGGGCAGACGCCGAAAGCATATCGATATTGTCGTCCACTACGTTTATGGGCAAGTGCCCGATTGCCTGTACGGCGTCGGTGTGGAACACGACCTTGTTCGCCTTGCAGACTGCGCCTATCTCGCGAATGGGCTGAATAGTACCGACTTCGTTGTTGGCAAACATTATAGTTACTAACGCCGTGTCGGGGCGAATAGCCGCCTGTACTTCTTCCGCCGTGATAAGCCCGTTTGAATGCACGTCGAGATAGGTTACTTCAAACCCTTCCTTTTCCAACTTCTTTAAAGTGTGGAGTACTGCATGGTGTTCAAACGCCGTGGATATAATATGCTTTTTGCCCTTTAACGCGCCCGATATTGCCGCAGAGCGAATGGCTTGGTTATCCGCTTCGCTTCCGCCCGAAGTAAAATAGATTTCGTTGGGTTTAGCGCCGATTAACTGCGCAATCTGCGCCCTTGCACTATCTAACGCTTCCTTAGCAACCTGACCCACCGTATGAAGGGAAGAAGGGTTGCCGTAAATTTGCTTGAAATAAGGCTGCATTGCGGCGATTGCCGCGTCGCTCATCGCCGTCGTTGCGGCGTTATCTACGTAAACGATTTTCTGCTCTTTCAACTTACGCCTCTTAATTCCTACTTTTTTAGTATGATATAAGTATAGAAAAAAATTCCTATTTTGTCAATAGGAATTAACGGGCTTGAAAAATATTTTTTAAGATTAAGGCGCACGCTGCGTGCCGCAGCGTGCGCCCTGAATTTAAGCTTTAGTCAATCTCGTAATGGCAATCCGAGTACTGTGTAGGGGGCATTGTCTCGCCTTCTTCTACGTGTACGTTGTTCACTACGTGTCCTTTGCCGTCAACAACCTTATAGGTGCCGCTTTTAGGGCAAGTATCACCGCAATTAAGTCTCATATTTTTACCTCCGATAAAACTATTGTGCGCAGTTATCGGAAGTTTATGCGCGGCTATTTCAGCAAATCTGCAAGCGTTTTACTGCGCAAAAAGTTCATTATAACGTCGTCTAACTCTCGCCATAAAGGCAGGGTCAAACAGCCGCCCGCCTTAGAGCAACCCACGTCTAAACAGGATACGGGCGAAAGAGTGCCTTCCGCCGCACATATTATCTCTGCAACGTTGTATTCTTCAGGCTGTCTAACAAGGCGGTAGCCGCCGCTCTTGCCGCGAGCGGAGAGAATCAGCCCTGCCGCAGAAAGCGAAGAGACCGTCGCTTCTAAATATTTTTGCGACTCCTTAACCCTGTCGGAAATGTCTGCAAGCGACACGTTATTTCCGTCGTTATGCTGAGCCAAATCAAGCATAACCTTAAGGGCGTTTCTGCCCTTGGTCGTTATCATCATAACGCTCGTCCCCCTTTCAGCCGCCGTACTCAATCATTTTGTTAATGCACTTAACGGCGGAAGATATAAGCTCTTCGTCCATAACAATCTCTTCCCCCGCTTCGCCCTTTAAGCAGTTGTACACGTCTGCAAGGGTGGTCGCCTTCATATTATGGCAGACCAAATCCTTGGATAAGGGATAGAACTTTTTGTCGGGGCATTTAAGTTGCAAGTGCTGTAAAATGGAGTTTTCGGTACCTATAATAAATTCCTTGGCGTCCGACTTGATTGCATAGTCCATAATTCCCGAAGTTGACCCAACGTAGTCCGCATACTTTACTACCGCAGGTCTGCACTCGGGGTGAACCAAAAACAGGGCGTTGGGGTGAGCGGCTTTTGCCTGAATAATCTCTTCTTCGTCCACCCTTGCGTGGGTGGGGCAGCCGCCTGAAAGCAGCTTAAAGTTCTTTTCGGGTACCTGATTTTTGACGAAAGTGCCAAGGTTGATGTCGGGAATAAATAAGATATTCTTTTCGGGCATAGCCTTGCAGATTTTAACCGCCGAAGAAGAAGTTACGCACACGTCGGAAATGGTCTTAAGCTGTGCCGTGGTGTTGATATACGCAACGACTGCGTAATCGGGGTACATCTTTTTAACCTGCTCTATCTCTTCCTTGCCCATTTGCTCTGCCATAGGGCAACCGGCGGTGGGGTTAGCAAGCCATACTCTCTTTTGGGGCGAGAGCATTTTAACCGTCTCCGCCATAAAGCGCACGCCGCACATTATAACGTTTTTTTGCGGCGTAGTCTTTGCCTTTAAAGAAAGGGCGTAGCTGTCGCCTACGAAGTCTGCAACCTCACAGATATCGGGCGACATATAGCTGTGCGCCAAAATACAGGTATCCGTATCCCTTTTAAGCTGTATAATTTTATCCTGTAATTCCCTGACCGTCACGGGGGTATCCTCCTATTTTCAGTAAAATAGTTTGTGCAAATCGATTTAAAAGTTATTCCTACTTTATTTGTAGGATATTATAACACACGCTTTTTGCTTGGTCAAGATAATTTGGCGGTAAAAAAACGTACCGCAGGGCGGTTCGCCCTGCGGTGTTCAAATATTTTACTTAGTCTTTTTAGCC
>CAMAHZ010000157.1 GCA_945834965.1 uncultured Clostridia bacterium
AATTGTCGTAAAATGCCGTTCGTTGCGGCATATTACGGGGGCAATCATAAATTTATAACACCTTTTAAATTGCGTTCGTTAAAGGATAGTAGGGGGTCTACGAGAAAATAAGCCCACCGACCAAGCAGGTCGGTGGGCTTTAAAAATTTAAAGGACTGTCAATTAAAATAACCGTCTAAATCAAAGAAAGGGGTAAGGTAATCTGCGGTGTTGTAGCACATCTCTTTAAATAGCTTTTTGCTATCGTCAAAGCTTAAAGTACTGCAAAGCGGCTGGTTTGCAAACGCAAGGTAGAGCTTGTTTAAATCCCTTTCCTTAATTCCTTCGTACACGCTGTCAATGTTGACGCAGTTTCTATAGACCAAGTTTTTAACTTCGGTGGGCAAAGGGTTGGACACAATGGGCTTGACCTGACCGTTAGAGAAAATGCAGTTTGTCTCAACGATAGAGCCTTTCGGCATCTGCGGCATCTGCCCTAAGTTCGGCATATTCACGTTGGATACAATCGTGCCAAAGCCCATAATCGCTTTCATTAAATCGACGGCGATTTCTGAAGATTTTACAAGGTTAAACATCTTTCTGCCTTCAGCCATTTCGATTGATTCTTCAATCTTTTTCTTTTGGTCGGCTTCGCGCCAGTCTACGGAAGTTAAATTGTACTTCCATTCCTTAACGGTTTTGGGGGAAGAGAGATACCAGCTATTGTTCATAAATTCAACCAAGTGCCTGTCGCCTGCCGCCGCTAAAGCGCCGTACTTTTTGAACAAATCCATCTTGACCTTATTGCCGTACGCAAACGGGTCGGTCAAAAAGCCAAAGTGACTGCCGTCGGGCGACGGGTATTCGTAATAGCCTTCTTCAAAGTGCTTTTGCATAAACTCGGGGAGAAGAGCAAGCAGGTCGTACTCTTTATACCTTGCTTCGGTTATCCAGGTAAAGTGGTTAACGCCGCACGCGTCGGTGTAGATATCGTCCTTAGTCGTCTCAATTCCCCGTGTTTCCTTAAGCACGCAACATAAAAACTGCTGTGCGTGAAAAACTTCGTGGCAACAGCCGAACGCCTTAATCTCGGGGAATACGTCGTACAAGGTCTTTACGCATATGCTCATCGGGTTGGTAAAGTTTATAACCCAAGCGTTAGGGCAAATCTCTTTAATCTTCTTTGCGAACCCTTCGTATAAGGGTACGGTTCGCATAGAGCGGAGTACGCCGCCGGGACCAACCGTGTCGCCTACGGATTGATAAATTCCGTATTTTTCGGGTGCGTGTACGTCGCTGCGCATCTCCTTGAACGTGCCGGGTAGAATGGATATCACCACAAAGTCCGCACCCGTCAAGGCGCTGTCAAGGCTGTCGTGTACGACGTAGTTAAACTTGGAAAGCGTTTTGCCGTCTTCATTTATGCGCTTGCCGATTGCGGCGTTGCGCTCGGCGGCAGGCTTGTCGATATCGTACAGGGCAATCTCGCCGCCTAAATTTTGGGCGAGAGCCAAGTCGGACATAAATACCCTTGCCCACAGCTTAGAGCCGCCGCCTATATAGCAAATTTTAATGTTCTTAACCATTTTAAGCCCCCTTAAAGCGTATTAGAGTAATGCGCACTATAAAATAGCATAATGCGCACCACCTTAAAAAATTAATCTTTAATCTTATCCACGTGAGCAACGAAGTTTTTATCGAAGTAGTAGCGATAATTTTCGTCCTTGTCGTGGCTGTCGTACCAGATACGGGCAAAGATTTTATCCGTCTTTGCAAGCCTGTCGAATTCCCAAACGAAGTCCTTATACAGCGCGTGCTCCCAGTGCCCTGCGCGAAGTACGGTGTACGCGTCAGCGGTAAACTTTTCGCCGTCGCAAGTTTGCCAGTCGAGCTTTTTATACATATCGCCGTCAAAGCAAAGAGGCGTTAAGCACTTGCCTCCGTGGGCTTCTGCAACCGTCTTTAAATCGTCTGCCGTGATAAGGCTGTCGGGCTTTTCGATATCGTAGCCGTACGCCGCCATCTTTTCTTCATAGCTCTGGGGGGTGGGGTCAGGAATCTCGGTGGGGAGTTTAACGTCCGCCCAGGAAAGCTTTTTAAGCTGTTCAAACTTATCGGTGCCGCCGAAATACGCAATCGCCCTTGCTTCGTCGCCCTGCTTTACCCAGTGGGAAGGTGAGTTGGCGTCTTTAAGAAGGCGTTTAACGGCAAACTGCGCAATGACGGGTGCGGGTACAATCTTGCCCATTTTATAGATTTTATGTCTAAGCTCCATTTCCTTCCAGTAGTCTGCGCTCGACTGACCGCGGAAGTGGAAGAGATTTTCAAGTTCGTCGCTGTCGTAGTACCACATACCGTGGAAGTTTCTCGTGGCGTTGTACCAGGGCTTAAAAAACTGTTGGAAGCTGCCGCCTATAATCTTAAAGCCCGAATCGTACGTGCCGTAGCCGTATTCACGGGTGGAAGCGCCGCCGCCGATGTTGTAGACCTTCTTCCAGAATTCTTCGGGCAGGGTGCCGTTTTTATAGCGTTTAAGGAAGTTGAGCAGCAGTATACCGCTGTCCTTTGCCGTAACCCACTCTAAGGGTGCGTCGAAACAGGTGTGGAACATAAGTCCGTCGTGCAGGTTGTCGGAAAAGAGATTGTAGTGGTAGATTGCCGTCTGTCTTAATACCGCCCACTTTTCAACGCTTGACTGCAACACTGCGTACTCGCCCAAAATTTTGGTGGAAGAGTATAACTCGAAGGGACCTGAAACCAAAGGGTCGCCAACTCTTCCGTATTTATGCTCGCCCGTGCGGTTGCCGTAAACGGCTACGGAAGAGATGTGAATAAGCTTAGGCTGATTTTCCTTAATCTCTTCTATTGCGGCGATAAGGTTTTTAACGCCCGTCACGTTGCAGGCAATAGCCGCTTTGGGGTTGCCGTCGGAAGTGGGGGGTATAACCGCGCCTAAGTTTAATACGACGTCGCAGCCTGAAACGAGCTGTTTGCAGACGTTTGCGTCCGCCAAATCGCCGTAGACAATTTCAATTTTATTCTTTATAGTCTCGCAAGATTTCAACAAGGTTTTAGCTTTAGCATTGCTTCTGCATAGCACTTTAAGCTTATCCGCAACCGCAGGGGCGCCCGAAAGCGCCGTCATAAGGCACGCGCCCATATTGCCCGTTGCGCCCGTTATTGCAACTATCATTTTCTCATATTCTCCTAAGTAAACTGTATTTCAATTATATCACTTTAGCCGCCGTTTAGCAATGATATTTATTCAATTGTAACAAAAACTTATTACTACTTGTAACTTGGCAAAAAATATAATTTTTCAAGCT
>CAMAHZ010000158.1 GCA_945834965.1 uncultured Clostridia bacterium
AAGTAAACCAACTTTTAAAGCAGTTTGAGCAGACTAAGCAGTTGATGAAGCAGCTTAAGGGCGGCAAGCGTAGGCTGCCGTTCTAAAGACTTCTCTTCATATAAGCGTCGCATTTCAGCGTTGTGTTCCGCGCCGCCTTGGTCACTTACGCATAAGTAAGCTCCCTGCGGTCGGTGCTCACACGCCTTGAACTGCTCGCTTCTTTGAAGAGCCGTTAGCCCGAATAAGGTTAAAAATAATTCCAAATTTTTTACCTTAATCTCGCTTTCCCTAAAGAATAGGGAAAGTGGGTCGCACATCAAGTGCGAGCCGATAGAGTTTGATATTTTTAAAATCATCACCTTAACAAAACCTAAACCAAAACAAATTAAAAATTTTTATATATAAACAGGAGAATAAAAAATGGCAGTTAAAATGAGACTTACCAGAATGGGCGACAAGAAGAGCCCCTTCTACAGAGTGGTTGTAATCGATTCAAGAAAGGCACAGAGCGGCGAATACATCGACAAAATCGGCTACGTTGACCCCCTTAAGACCCCTGCTGAAATCAACATCGACGTTGAAAAGGCAAAGGCTTGGCTTGCAAAAGGCGTTCAGCCCACCGAAACGGTTAAAAGCTACCTTGTAAAGGTTGGCGCAATGGAACAGAGCACTAAGCTCTCTGCACCCAAGACCAACAACAAGAAAAAGAAGAAGTAATAGATTAATCTACCCACAATCGTTGGGGATAGTTTATTCTAATTAGTAATATTTCCCGTTTTCAGGAGTAGGAATGGATACTTTACAGTTAATTAAATATATTGTCGAAAGGTTTGCCGAAAAGACCGAAGAGATTGAATATAAGGTTGAAGAGAAGGACAACGCAGTCGAAGTGGACGTGCTTTTAGCGCCTTCCGATATGGGCAAAGTAATCGGCAAGCAGGGTAAAATTGCCAAAGCGCTCCGCACGTTGGTAAACGCTTACACCCCGCGCGAAAGCAAAAAGTACGTTATCGAAATCAAGGAAAAAGAAGCGTAAGTCTTTTGCTTGACACGGCAAATTAAACCTGAATTACGCACTTTAATTCAAGGTGCAAAAAACAAATTTTACGGGGGAGTCTTTGGCTCCCCCTGTTTGTAAACTTAACCTTTAAGGGCTGTTTTATAATGGAAGAATTTTTAACGGTAGCAAAAATAGTTAAGCCACAGGGCATCAGGGGCGAAATCAAAGTCATTTCTATGACGGACAGCGTAGAAGATTTAACCGAGTTCACTAAGGTATATATAGGGGGCAATCCCTATAAAGTGCTAAACGTGCGCCCTTGCGGCGGCGATTGTGCAATCGTTGCGTTGGGCGGCGTTTGCGACAGGAACGCGGCGGAGCTTTTAAGGGGGTATAACTTAGAAGCCAAGCGCGACGACGCACCGCCCCTGCCCGACGGCAGGTTTTATATCGCCGACGTAATCGGCTGTATGGCTATTACCGAAGGCGGCGCAGAAGTCGGCAAGGTCGTCTCTATCACCCCTGCAAGGACGGATATTTACGACGTGGAAAAGGCAGACGGCACTCACCTTACCTTCCCTGCGGCGGAAGGGGTTATAGAGAATATCGACGTGGAAGGCGGCGTAATAACGCTTAACAAAAAACGCCTTTCGGAAGTGGGGTTGGAGAGTAAATGAAAATTACCGTCCTAACCCTTTTCCCCGATATGTTCAACCCACTTAAAGAGAGCATTATAGGACGTGCCGTGGAAGAAGGCAAGCTTAAGATTGAAGTCGTCAATATTCGCGACTACTCAACTGATAAGCACTTAAAGTGCGACGATTATCCCTTCGGCGGCGGTGCAGGTATGGTAATGATGCCCCAGCCCATAGCAAGCTGTATTCAGGCGGTAGACCCCGACCACAAGGCGCTTAGGATTTTCACGTCGCCCAAGGGTCAAACGCTGTGCCAAAACAAGGTGGCTCAGCTCTCTTCGTGCGAAAATTTGCTTATATTGTGCGGACATTACGAAGGGGTTGACCAAAGGGTTCTCGACGAATATATCGACGAAGAAATTTCAATCGGCGACTACGTTTTAACGGGCGGCGAGCTGCCTGCAATGGTTATTTGCGACAGCGTTGCGCGCTACGTCGACGGCGTAATTTCGTCCGCGTCGCTTATCGACGAAAGCTTTTCTGACGGGCTTTTGGAATATCCGCAGTATACCCGTCCTGCCGTATTTAACGGTGTAAGCGTACCCGAAGTTCTGCTTTCGGGCAATCACGCCGCAATAGATAAGTGGCGCAGGGAACAGAGCTTGGCGATTACCGCAGAGCGCAGACCCGATTTATTAAAGGACAAAAAGCTTTAAAGCTTAGTTAAAAGGAAGGGTATTTTAGTGAAACTTTTGCAATGGTTCCCCGGTCATATGACCAAAGCAATGAGAATGATGGAAGACAACGTAAAGCTGTGCGACGGCGTAATCTACGTGCTCGACGCCCGTTGCCCTGCATCTTCCTTTAACCCTAAACTTAAAAAGATGTTCGGCTCAAAGCCCGTACTATACGTTCTGAACAAGAGCGACTTGGCGGACGGGCGTGCGGAAAGCCTTGCGGTTGCAATACGTAATAGCGGTGCGCCCTGCGTTAAAATCAATGCGGCGGATAATCGTTCAAAAAGGGATATATGCGTAGCAATCGAAAAACTTATTGCCGAAAAGCGTGCCGCAAACGAGCAAAAGGGGTATTCTAAAACCTTCCGCTTTATGGTGTGCGGCGTACCCAACACGGGCAAGAGCACGGTTATAAATCTTATTGCTGGCGCGGCACGGACGCAGACGGGCGATAAGGCAGGCGTTACTCGCGGTAAACAATGGGTAAGGCTGGACGGCTGGGAGTTGTTGGACACCCCCGGCACTACGCCCCCTGCGTTTGAAAATCAAAGGTTGGCTTTGCGCCTTGCGTACGTCGGCAGTTTAAACGACGATATTCTGGATATGGACGATATAGCCCTTGCCCTGCTTGCAGAGCTAAAGGAAAAATATCCTGCTAATTT
The DNA here is from genome assembly GCA_945834965.1 of uncultured Clostridia bacterium. Taxonomy (GTDB): domain Bacteria; phylum Bacillota; class Clostridia; order Christensenellales; family Borkfalkiaceae; genus Coproplasma. The sequence continues at coordinate 3,017 of CAMAHZ010000158.1, forward strand.
AAAGGAGCGCTACGGCATAGATAGCGAAGAGACCCCCCTTGAAATGCTTGAAAGGGTGTGTATTCGCCGTGGTTTTATTCTTCGCGGTAATGAGTTCGACTACGAACGCGCCGAAAAGGCGGTTATAGACGACTTCCGCAAAGGGCGTTTGGGCAGAATTACTCTCGATACCCTTGACGACTGCAAGACCTTTGAATTTTAAGGCGGAACGCAATCGTTTGATTTGTGATTTGTTGGTTTTTAAATATAGTAATTAAGATACGGGGTTAAGCGGAACGCTTAT
>CAMAHZ010000159.1 GCA_945834965.1 uncultured Clostridia bacterium
ACCGCAAATACGGGACGTATGTATTTGCTCATCTCACCCTACCCAAACAATGGGTGACCATTGTTTGGAGAATGTAGGGCTCGTCCCTCGGCAAAGCGTCGCCTACGGCTCGCACGAACCGCTCTAACTTCTCGCAACAGGCAGGGTCGCAAACAAAACCCCCGTAGTCAAAAATGACTACGGGGGTTGTTGGTGACCCTGCCGGGAATCGAACCCGGGATTGAGCCTTGAGAGGGCTCCGTCTTAACCGCTTGACCACAAGGCCGTATTAAGTTGGTACAAAGTTTTATGAGATAAAATCAGCAAACCGCAACCAACTTTGCTTTGTGATTATAGCATATCCATTTCAAGTTTGCAAGCAAATTTTAAGTGGTGAAAAATATTTATTTGAATAATCCGCACGAAAAAAGCAACCCAAACGCCGTCGGGTTGCCTTTATCATACACGCAAAATATCTTAGCCTTTTATATCTGTCTCGTCATTTGCGGTTTCAGCCGCCTTTTTTTCAGCTTCAAGCTTTTCCTGTTCAGCCTTGCGCTCTCTGTAAGTCTTATATTCGGGGTTTTGGTTGTCGCCTGCGTCCCACTTTTTTCCCTGAACGAATAGGGTGGAGATAAGAAGTCCTGCCGAAAGCACCAAGGCGATTACGGGTAAGATTATCGCAACCGATTTAATAACCGTACCTATAAGCGCGCAAACGCCTGCAACGACGAAGAGCACGCCTAAAAATACGTAGAACTTTCTAATAGAAATAATGTTTTTAGTTAAAATGCCTTTGCCGATAAATAAAACGCCCATGCCGAAAGCAAAGATAGCGATAAGCCAGGCAAGACTTAAATCGCCGAAGGTCTCGGGCAAGACGGCTGAAAGCAGCCAAAGAATTGAAACGGCTAAAAATAATACGCCGATTAGTACTTTAAAAAGAATATTTTTATTCATAATTTTTCTCCTTATTTATGTGTATAGATAAAGTAATCGTTACTTTATACCCAAAAAGTAAATCAAAGCGGCAATACCTGCAACGGCGACGAGCCCCAGCAAAACCGCAATACCCACGCGTAGGGGGGAGACGGGTGCTTTACCCGTAACCTTGCCGTTTCTGCCGTTGACGAAGAAGTTGAACAGCTTTTTCGAATAGGAGTAGTGCCCTACGTACAGGGGCAGTAAAACGTACTTATAAGTAATGTCGTTACAGCTCATATTCATTGAGAAAGAGCCCACCTTATCGTAGGTATACTGCCTTAATATAGCCGATTTAACCTGTTCTTGCATAACGCCGCGTGCGTAATCCCAACACTCCTGACCGCTCTTTGAATACTGTGCGGCGGTATACCCCATAAGGTAATCCGACGAATACGCCTGCGATTTGTTAGTGTCGAAAGGACTCAATTTATCCACGTCCTTTTGCTTAACCGAGTCGGAAGCCTGAACCAAGAAGTCGTCGAACGACATTCTATAAGTACCGCCTATGCTAAACCATTCGGTATAGGATTCCGTTATCGTCTTGCCGTTAACCCTTTTCGTGCGGGTTTTAGTGCGCCCTAATTTACCGGAGTAATGGGTAACGGTATTCGTGTCGAAGGTAAAGGCGGGTATGTAGTTTCCGTCGATTTCTTCAGGGTAAACGGTCTTTTTAAACTTTCTCGGCGAAAACAGCCTTTTCTTTGCCCACTTAACGGCAGATTCGCACGCCTGCGCCTTATCCAACAAAAAGGGGAGTACGGCGTTCGGTTTTAAGCCGCAAAGCTCTTCAGTCTGCACCACGTTAGTCGTACCGCAGAAGGGGCATTTTTTGCTTATTTCCTTTTTAGAAATAACCGTCTTAGCGCCGCAGTTGTTGCAGCGGAAAACGTGCGTGTCGTTAGCCCAGGTATTATTTTTGGCGTTGATTAAATCGTAAAAATTCAATTCTTCGCCGTATCGGGACATATCTATTTGACCCTTGCCGCCGCAGTACTCGCACTTAAGTGCACGGTCTATAGGGGAGTAGACTAACCTTCCGCCGCACAAGGGGCAGGAAGAAGTGTCGGTTGCGTCTTCTTCTGCGCTTAAAAGGTCGGCAGAAGCTGCAATATCGTTTTCTTCAGCCATAATAAACCTTCCTTATTAAAGCTTTTCACCGCACTCGGGGCAGAATTTAGCGTTAGGCTGAACGGGCTTTCCGCACTTAGGGCAGACTGCCGCAACTTTATTGCCGCACTCGGGGCAGAACTTTGCGCCTGCCGAAAGCGCCGCGCCGCAGTTAGAGCAGTACGCCGCCGCACCGCCGACGGGTTTAGCCGCGTTGTTTGCGTTATTTGCCTGATTAGCTTGATTGTTATTCTGGTTGCCGAGATTTTGGTTGTACATATTTCCGAACATTGCGCCCATGGACATACCCATGCCCATTCCCATGCCTGCGCCCATAGTAGAGCCTGCGCCGGGGTTTTTAGCTGCGGCGAGCATGGCGTCTGCCTGAGCCTTCTGCATATATACGTTCATATTCTTTCCAAGAATACCGAGCGACGCACTCTGGTCGAGCGCCTTTTCAAGCTCTTCGGGCATAGAGAAGTTTTCAAAGTTAAAGCGTGTAAGCTTTAAACCTATTTCGTTGAACGCAATCCCCAGCTTTTCCTGTACGATTTCGCCGAATTCCACGAGATTTCCCGCCATATCCAAAACGGGTATTTTGCTTTCGCCGACGATATCGGAAACTCTCGTAACGACCAAACTTCTAAGCCAGTCGTTTATATCCTGCGTCTTAAAGGAAGAGTTGGTGCCCGAAAGCTCGGTCAAAAATACGTAAGGGTCTTCAACCTTGTAGGAGTAGGTGCCGTAAGCCCTTACTCGTACTGCGCCGTAGTCGGCGTCCCTTATAATGATGGGGTTAGCCGTTCCCCATTTGCACCCCGTAAACTGCTTGGTGTTTACAAAGTAAACGTCCGACTTGAAGGGGCTTTCAAAGCCGTACTTCCAGCTCATAAGCTTGGTTAAGATAGGTACGTTGTCCGTAGACAGCTTATAGTAACCGGGCAGGAAAACGTCTGCCATTCTGCCCTTATCGCAGAAGACGGCGGCTTGACTTTCACGCACGGTCAAGGTAGAACCCCTGGTAATATAATCTTTTTTCAGGTCGATTTTATAGACCAGAGTATCTCTCGAATCGTCTTTCCATTCAATAACTTTTAACATTCCCATAGTAGAATTACCTCTCTTGCGGTAAAAATTACCACATTATTGTATAATAATTTTATCATAATACAATATAATAGTCAATTGTTAAAATTAAATTGTTAGAAAAGT
>CAMAHZ010000160.1 GCA_945834965.1 uncultured Clostridia bacterium
CAGGCGAATAATAAAGTAAAAAAATAATGGCGTAGCCGTTCGGCTACGCCACTTAAATTATAAACTTATATTACTTCGTGCAGTTTTTCTTTAAGGTTTCAAGGCACTCGGTAAGCTCTACGGGGATACGGCTCTTAATGGTACCCGTGTAGTAGTTTTCAATCTCTTCAGCTTCCTTAAGCCACTTTTCCTTGTCTACTGCCAAAATGGTCTTAAGACTCTCGGTATCGAACTTAACGCCGGGCTTGATTTCGTAGTCAAGGTCGGTCAAGTCGATATCTTCTGCCTTAGGAACGTAGCCGATAGCAGTCTCTTCTGCGTCTACGCTGCCTTCGCAACGCTTTAAAATCCATTCCAAAACTCTCATATTGTCGCCGAAGCCGGGCCACATAAAGTTGCCTTCGTCGTCCGTTCTGAACCAGTTAACGTTGAAGATTTTGGGGGGATTTTTAACCTTCTTGCCCATATCAATCCAGTGCTGGAAGTAGTCGCCCATATGATAGCCGGTGAAAGGCTTCATAGCCATGGGGTCGTGACGAAGCACGCCTACCGCGCCGGTTGCAGCCGCCGTCGTTTCAGACGACATTGCAGAGCCGATGAATACGCCGTGGTTCCAGTCTCTCGACTGATATACGAGGGGGGTGGTGGAAGCACGTCTGCCGCCGAAGATGATTGCCGAAAGGGGCACGCCTTCTTTAGAGTTGAAGTCGGGCGAGATGCAAGGGCAATTCTGTGCAGGAGCCGTGAAACGTGAGTTGGGGTGAGCCGAGCAGGTCGACTTATCCTTCTTATCGAACTTAGCAGGGTTCCAAGGCTTGCCCGTCCAGTCGATGCAGTGTTCGGGGAGTTCCTTAGAAAGACCTTCCCACCAAACGGTCATATCGTCGGTATTGAGAGCAACGTTGGTGAAGATGGTGCCGCGCTTGGTTGCAGCGAGTGCGTTGGGGTTGGACTTTTCGTTGGTGCCGGGGGCAACGCCGAAGAAGCCGTTTTCGGGGTTTACAGCCCAAAGTCTGCCGTCTGCGCCCACTCTAATCCAAGCGATATCGTCGCCGACGGTTTCAATCTTATAGCCCTTTTCAAGGTAGTGTTTGGGGGGAATAAGCATTGCAAGGTTGGTCTTGCCGCAAGCTGAAGGGAATGCCGCCGCAACGTACTTTTTAGAGCCGTCGGGGAAGGTTACGCCCAAGATAAGCATATGTTCAGCCATCCAGCCTTCGTACTTACCAAGGTAAGAAGCGATACGAAGTGCAAAGCACTTTTTGCCGAGCAATACGTTGCCGCCGTAAGCGCTGTTTACGGAAATAATGGTGTTGTCTTCGGGGAAGTGCATAATGTATCTTCTTTCAGCGTCTACGTCGCAGCTTGCGTGTAAACCCTTAATGAAGTCGCCTTCCTTACCTAAAGCTTCCAAAACTTCCTTACCCACTCTCGTCATAATGCACATATTGAGTACGACGTAGATAGAGTCGGTTACTTCGATGCCGTATTTAGCAAAGCTGCTGCCAACAACGCCCATAGAGTAGGGGATAACGTACATCGTTCTGCCCTTCATAGAGCCGATTGCGATTTCCTTGCAGAGCTCATAAGCCATTTTGGGGTCCATCCAGTAGTTGATAGGACCTGCGTCTTCCTTGTTGCTGGTGCAGATGAAAGTCCTGTCCTCAACACGAGCAACGTCGTTCACCTTAGTGCGGTGAAGGTAGCAGTCGGGAAGAAGCGACTGGTTAAGCTTAATGAGTTCGCCGCTTTCAACAGCCTCTTTTCTCAATGCGTCGATTTGCGCCTGTCCGCCGTCAATCCAAACGATTTTGTCGGGCTGGCAGAGAGCTGCGCTCTCGTTTACGAACTTGAGAATTTTTTGATTCTTAGTAGGTACCATAAATATCTCCTTAAAATAATAATCTGTCTTAAAAACCTTGCGGCTTTTCGCTTATAAGGTAAGTATTAATAACCAAAAGCGCCAAAACACCTTCTCGGTCAGTATATATTATAACAAACGAAATACAAATTTGCAAATAAATTAAAATAAGTTGCTAAAATTCAAGCCAAAAAGTGCGTACGTAATATTGCCGTTATAACTATTAATGACAAAATAAGCGTAAATTATTCATAACACGCCGTAATTTTTGACAAAAAGTATAATATCATAATCAAAAAGGGGAATAAGGGGGTAACCGTTTTGGCTGGATATTTAAAGAAAATTGCCGTTATAAAACAGCTAAAGGGCGGCTTTTCGGCGGACGGCGGCGTTATTTCGGGGCTTGTAAAGGTGGAGACCTACGCAGGCTATTTAAAGGCGGAAGTATCGCTAATTAACTTTGCGCCCTTGAGCGAAGGGCGGTACGTGTTCGGTATTAGCGACGGGGTAAACACCGTCGTATTTGAAGAAGTGTCATTCGAGTGCGAAAGCGCGTTGAACTGCGAAAACGGCTTTGCCTTCGTCGTATGCTTTTGCCACGGCGGAGCGTCGCCCATAGCGTCGGGTTACTGCAATCAGGCGGCAAGCTTTTTGCCTGCGCTCACGCAGGAAATTCAAAGACGGGAAAGCTTAAACCCCAAAAAGTCGAACGGAGCCGCCTACGACGACGAAGCGATAAGCGAGATTAATTATTATGAAGATAAAACTGATAAAGACGATAAGCCTTTACTCAAAGGTCAAAAGGAAGAAGAATTGCAGCCGTCAGGCGGCGAAGATGAAAAGGCTGTACGCCCTGTCAAAATCGCGCAGGGCGGCAAGAGCGAGCAGGACGGCTTGAGAGAAGATAGCGGCTTGAGAGAGCAGGTAGAGTTTAAGCAGCAAGAAGATTTAAACTCGGCAAACGCGCAAGACGCGTCGGGCGGCGAAAGGGGGGAAGAAGAGCTGACGGGCGGACTTGCCGGCGGCGACTTCTATTCCCGTATGCAAGCCGATATCGAGAGAATCTTTTCCGCCTATCCTAAAGAGAGCGATTTGGAAGAAGTTTTAGAAGGCAGTCGGTTCGTAAAAATAGGTTACGGCAACGGGGCGTATTATGCGTTCGGCGTGCTATATATAGGGGGCAATCCCGCCTACATATGCTACGGCGTACCGTCGTTGAACGCTCAGGAGCCGCCAAAAAGCTTAAAGGGCATTTCAAGCTACGTCCCCTGCAAAAAGGGCGGATATTGGATGACCTATCAAGACGCAAGGACGGGCGTAAGCGTGGGGATAGAGATTAC
>CAMAHZ010000161.1 GCA_945834965.1 uncultured Clostridia bacterium
CAGTCCTTCTCAAGTTCATCGTAGGATATGCCGCACTTAATCGCAAAAATCGCAAGTATCATTAGACAAAAGTAGCGATGCCCCAACTCGGCTTTTGCGCCCTTATTCTTCCACCAATCGTAGAGCGCACGGTTGCAAGTCCAACAGCCTTTCGGCAGTTGCCGCACAATACGCTTGTCGTACCAATCGGGGTACTTCTCTTGCGCTTTGGATAGCGGCAGCTTGCTAACGTAGCTACTCTCTTCGATTTCGCACCCCCATTCCCAAAAGCGTGAAGCTTCGTTCATCCGCTCGATTGTAACCCTGCCGCCTGTTCTGAAGGCGCGCACCGTGTCGCCAGACTTCGTTACCGTTCCAACCATACGGAACGCTTGAAAGATACTCTCGTACTGCACTTCGCTCTCTTTCCACGTCGTTGTGTTGCCCTTTATCCAAAGACGGCGCGTAAACCGTTTTTTGTAGGCTTGGAGGCTTTTTACGACGTTAGGGAATAGCGCAAGAGGTCGGTCAAAGAGGTAGTAGAGGTGCAGTCCGTTGCCGCTTGCCACAATGTACGTCGGCATAGGCAGCATTTGGTGGTAGCCGATAGGCTTACCCTCGACCTGAAGACGGTGCAGTAAGGTCTCTAATCCGTCCTCTACAGGCAGGTTGTCAAGCTCAACGCAAAGCGCGTAAAGCTCTCGTGCGTGAGCCGCGGTGCGTGACTTGCCGACATAGCTGATAGGAGCGAGTATGCAGAAATTCTTGCTCTGCGACGTGAGCTTGTCTATAATGGCGAGGTCGTCCGTCACCGTGTACCTTCTAACCTTCTGCTTTTTACCGTGCTGAAACTTCTTCCCTTCGATTTCCATTGCAATGGAGCAGTACTTCCCCTTCGTCATTGCGTCCTTTTTATCAAGACTGCCAACAGGAAAGATACTGCGGTAAAAATCACGAGGGGAAACCTCGTCGAACAGCTTAACAAGCTCTTCTGCCAACAAATTCATTTCGTCGCTTACCCCCTATTTTTCTCAAGAACAGGGGACCGAGACAAACTCGAAGGGCGTGCCGCCCTTAGCCGTTTTTCTCGCGCTCTTTTCCCCTATCCTGCGGGGAGGGGGTAATTTTTATACTTAAAATCATCCCCTTAATACCCCTCCCCCGTCCGTTATATTATCAATATTGTTTTTTTACCTTTTTTTAAGACGGACGGGGGTTGGGGAATTTCCCGTCCGTTATATTATCAATATTGTTTTTTTACCTTTTTATTTTACCGCTCTGAGAGGCGTTTTGTCAAGTTTATGAGCGCATTTTTTTGCGCTTTTTAGATACTAAAAGAGGGCGCTTGCAGTACCCTCTTTCGTCCGTTATATTATCAATGAAGTTTTTGCACCTTTTTGCGGTGCGGATTTTGTCGGATTGTGTCGTCACATCTGCCGTCCTTGCGGATTTTGTCGTTCTTGGGCATTCTCATAAGCCTTCACCCACGCCGCTCGAGTTAACGGCGGCAAACTCTTAGTGGCTTCCACGCAGGCATCAATGCGTGAACGTAACTCTTCGTTCTCTTCCTTAAGCTCGGCGTTCTCTCGCTGTAATCCGCGGTAAGCACCCTCAGCAATCTTCTGCGCCTTTTTTGATACCTGTGTTTCTTTGGATGCGCTTGCCGCATCCTTTTCGGACTGCTTCATAGCGCGAATTGCGGCACTTGCCGCAGCTCGCGCAGGCGCGTTCGTCAACGCCGAACGCGCTAAGTCGTTGTACAGTTCTTCAGGAAGTACCACAACCTTGCGCCTGTTCTTTCCGAAACCAACCTTCTTGCGCTTTATTTTGTGCTCTACAGTGCCTTTTGCAACGGCGAAGGCTTGCTCATCAGCCGCCTCAAGGAATCGGCTCTGAGCTTCGTATTTTTCGTCTACGCGCTTTAATTGACCTATCGTCCTGTTGCCGTCCACCGTCGCACCGTTCAAAACGCCCACGTCGCGCCCAAAGTGCTTAACCAGAGCGTTGCTCAAATCGATGTGGAGCGTTTGGAACTGTCGGCGTTCGCACACCTTCTTCGCGCAAAACCGCTTGCCGCGTTCGTCCTCGATGACGGGCGTAAACGCGAAGTGCATATGCGGTTGCACCTCGTCTTTGTGGACGTACGCCGAGATTACGTTCTCACGCCCAAACCTTTCGCAAAAGAAATCGAACGACACTTTGAAAAATTCTCGTTCGATTGCCTCTTCGCCTTGCGGCAGGGTTAAGACTACGTCGCAGAACGCGACGAGGTCTTTCCTGTTCGCGTGCGCAACTTTCTCAAGCCTTGCTTGTAAAAATTCCTTCTGCGGAAGTGGCTGAAGATTGTGAGCAAGGTTGTAGTTTTGCGCCGTTCTTGATTTCTCTATGTGTTCCCCAAGCGACGGCTTCGAGCGGTCGTAGTGTTCCAGCATCCTGCCGCTGTCGGCGGCGGTAAATTTTTCTAAATGTGCCATAGCTCGATTATATCGCTGACCGGGGACGAAGTCAATGTAATGCGGTCAAATTTTCGTTAGAAAGTGTAGCAAGTTAGACTTTCTAACGAAAGTAACTTGCCCTTGCAGGGGGCAGTTAATCGTCTAAACGGGGTTGTTCATAAAACTTAGCACCAGCGCGCCCGGTATGCTTATGCAATGGCGCGCAAGTGGGACAGTAACACAGTTTGCGGTCGTGCGAAATGCACCAATGTTTCGCTCGCGCAACTTTCGCCGAAGGGAATACTGCACTGTTGGCGCAGTTGCGGCTATCGCAAGAGAATTTGTAAAGACGTTCAATCATTTTTCCACCACCTGTAAACTGTAGGTTTTGTTAGCCCTGTTTCTCGAACGCAGTCCGCCTTGCGCCCGTTCGGATGAGCGGCGCACCACTTGAGCACCGCTTCTTCAGCGGTTGGTCTACCGTCCGTGTTCCGCCAACTCTCTTTATGACCGTAAATCTCGTCACGCGTATATCTTGCGAGCTTTAAGTGTTGCTCTTGCGTTCGCCGATGCCGCAAAGGTCGCTCGAACGCAATGCCGCTACGGTTGATTATGCTGTTCACAGGGTAGGTCACGAGAGTTTTATCGAAGTAGGCTTGCAACGCATCGTAAGCGTCCTGTTCGGTCAAAGGGTTTTCCTCGTCAGTGTTTAACTTTGCTCGTAGTTTAAGGCAGTCCTTCTCAAGTTCATCGTAGGATATGCCGCACTTAATCGCAAAAATCGCAA
>CAMAHZ010000162.1 GCA_945834965.1 uncultured Clostridia bacterium
AACTATGAAGATTACTACGGTTGCGACGGAACCATTCCCGAACTCAACGCCAGAGCAAGGCGAAACGGCTGTGTTTCGGAATATGAAAACCCTGACGAATACTACGACGTTGAGCAGTATGCGGACAAGCAAGCCGAGCAAATCAACGCCCAACTAAAGAGCTTTGCCAAGAAGAAGAGGAAGAAAAGAAAGTAGATAGATAAACAAAACAACATAGAATGATTAACCATCATAGAGCAAGTTTTAATTGCTAAATAAGGTTTAAGTCGGTGAAAGGTTAAGCTTTCGTCGGCTTTTTTGTTCCCTTTTTGGGGTGGGTAAAATTTGCGTTAGAATCTTTTAAAACCTGCAAAATACTTGCAGGTTTGGAGATTACAATAGCTTAGCTTAAGACAGATAAATGCAATTTTAAAATAATTTGTAAAGCAATGAAATTTTCAAAAAAACTCAGCTACTTATATGGAGGGTTAGCCTCTTAACTAAATAAGGCAAATAAAAGGTGGCGGTTAAAGAGAAATAACTGCCACCTGAAGGATATAAACGTAGAAACGGGTTATTGAGTGAGTATTCTAGCCATATGAATGCCCATTACGGAAGCCATCATCAGTCCGCGGGTCCAACCGCTTGCGTCGCCTAAGCAGTATAAGTTTCTTACCGTTGTGCTAAGGTCATCGTTCAGTTGAATTTTATTGCTGTAAAACTTAAGTTCGGGGGAATATAGTAGGGTTTCTTTTGCCGCAAAGCCGGGCACGACTTCGTCTACCGCTTTCATAAAATTAATTATTCCTATCATTGCTCGATAGGGCATTGCCGCAGTAATATCACCGGCAACCGCGTCGGGCAGGGTGGGTTTAAGGTTGGAGCGTGAAAGTTCCTTTTGCCAAGTACGTTTTCCGTCAAGAATATCTCCAAAGCGTTGCACTAAGATGCTTCCTGCCCCAAGCATATTTGTCAGCTCACCTATTTTCTTTGCATACGCTATAGGTTGATTAAAAGGTTGGGTAAAATTCTGAGAGCATAGAATCGCAAGGTTTGTGTTGTCAGATTTTTTGTCCTTAAAGCTATGTCCGTTTACCACGGCAAGGTTATCGTCATAGTTTTCTTGCGCAACGTACCCGCCCGGATTCTGGCAGAAAGTGCGTACCTTATCCTGGAATGGATTAGGGTAGCCTATCAATTTCGATTCGTAAAGAACGTTATTGACTTTTTCCATTATCTCATTGCGCACTTCTACCCTTACGCCAATATCAACCGTACCTGCCGCATGAGCAACATTATGTCTTGAACATAGCCCTTCAAGCCAGTCTGCGCCTCGCCTGCCTGCGGCAATTATAACCATATCGGAAAAAATTTTCTCTGCGCCGTTCTTGCCTGAAATAATTACTCCGTTACATATGCCGTTTTCAGACAGTATATCCGTACACTCGGTGTTAAACAGTATCTCAACGCCGTTTTCAAGCAGGTGTTGTTCTATGGCAAAATATATCTGTTGAGCTTTTTCTGTCCCTAAGTGGCGTATGGGACAATCTACAAGTTTTAATCCTGCCTTTATAGCTCTTTTGCGGATATCCTTAATCTCGTCCGTGTGTTCAATACCCTCAATCTTATTGTCTGCACCGAACGATAGATAGATATTGTCGGCGTAATCAATCAGGGTTTGAGCATACTCCGCACCTATTAGGTCGGGGAGGTCGCCGCCGACCTCGTAATTTAAGGAAAGTTTTCCGTCGGAAAATGCGCCTGCTCCTGAAAAACCTGTGGTTATTCTGCAGGGGTTGCACGATACGCACCTGCCTGTCGTCGATTTGGGACATTTGCGTTTTTCTACGGCTAAACCTTTCTCTATCAACAGAATAGAACCCGTATAGTTGCGTTTACGCAATTCAAAAGCGGTAAATATTCCTGCGGGACCTGCTCCTACGATAATTGTGTTGTATTTCATTTTTAGCCTCCGTTCAGTCGGGAAGGCAAAAAAATAAACCTCACCCAACTAATTCTAATTTTAAGGAATAGTCGGAGATAAGGTCACCGGTAGAAACGTTCGCCCGTGTCTATGCGAATCTATATTCTCTTTTCAACAGCTAATAATATAACATTAAATTATCTGATTGTCAATGGCAGATTGAAGCAAAATAACATTTTCTAAAATATTTTTGAACTCCGTGAAATTTTCGGTAAAAATTTCAGCTACTTATATGAGGGGTAAAACTACTAATAAAAAAGAGGGGTGATTCTATTATGATTGACTACGGGCTTTTGCGGTAAGCCCTAAAACAACCGCAAGGCAATGCCAAGCCTTAAATACGGCTAAAAACATATTTGAAAGGAGAAAAATGATGAAACAATTTTACTTTTACGAGAGCTACGCAAAACCCATTTGCAAGCTTACATACGAGGAGATAGGGCAGGTTGTCAAGGTTATCTGCGGTTATGTGTTCGACAACAAAGAACCGAACGAAAAGACTTTGCCCAAGGCTAAGGCTCTGTTCTATCTACTTCAGGAACAACTCACGGAAGAGAAGGGTAAGGAGAAAGTTACCGCTAAGCGCAACGCCAAGCACTTCGTGTTGCCTTTGTCATATGCTAAGTTTTTGCAGGCATTAGAGGACGAAGAGGCAGGGATATTGATACGGCAATGTTGTAATTTTATGTTCGGTACGCCACCCGTTACGGACGAGGAAGCCGAGAGGATAGACGGCTATTTTGAACTTATTAAACCGTCATTTGAGAAGAGCAAACGGCAGTCGGAGAACGCTAAACGCCATAACAAAAAGCGCAAGAAGCAACCCGTAACGTTGGCTAAAATTCGGACTGATTTCCCTGAAATACGGGGCAATCTGAATGCCGAAAACCCTATCTTAAACGGGGTTGACTTGGACAAGCTGTACGCCTTTATAGCAGAGAATGGGGACGTAAGAGCAGAGCAAATGTATGAAATAGTAGAGCTTTTCAGGTTCCAAAACAGCCTGTAAAATACAAGCCAAATGCAAGCCAAAAACAAACGAAATGCAATCAAGGGGAGGAGTATAAAATTGCAACAAAACTTAGAAAAAAGGAAGCAGGTAAAGGAAAATGCAACAGAGGGGCATTTTCGACACTTTCGCCACGGCGAAATGGAGAAT
>CAMAHZ010000163.1 GCA_945834965.1 uncultured Clostridia bacterium
ACCGTTAAAAAGGGCACTAAAGTTATAAAGAGTCGCAAGATTGCAAAGACGGACGTCGACAAAAAAGTTAAAAAGGCTTTGGAAATCGTTGACCTTGACGGGTTTGAAAAGAGAAACGTATCCACCCTTTCAGGCGGCCAGCAGCAGCGTATTGCAATTGCAAGGGCAATCGTAAACCAGCCCGAGATTTTGCTTTTGGACGAGCCTTTGGGTGCACTCGACTTAAAAATGCGTAAGGAAATGCAGATAGAGCTTAAAAATATGCACAAAAAGCTCGGCATAACCTTCATTTACGTTACGCACGACCAGGAAGAAGCGCTTACTATGTCCGATAAAGTCGTGGTAATAAACGACGGCGAAATTCAGCAAGTTGGCACCCCCACAGAAATTTACAACGAACCCATCAACACCTTTGTTGCGGACTTTATCGGCGAAAGCAACATTTTCAACGGCACCGTAGTCGGCAAGCTTAAGGTCAAGTTCTGCGGCGCAACCTTTGATTGTTTGGACGAGTTTGAGCTCAACGATATGGTCGACGTAGTCGTCCGCCCCGAAGATATTAAAATCTGCGCACCCAAGGATGGTCAACTCAAGGGCAAGGTTATCTCAACCGTATTCAAGGGCGTTCATTACGAAATCACCGTTGAAGTCGGCAAGTTTGAAATAGTTATTCAAAGCACCACTTCCCCCGAAGTCGGCGCAACTATCGGCATGAGAATTGAACCCGACGGCATTCACTTGATGAATAAGGTCTATACCGTAAATAAATACGTCGGCGAAATTACCAAGAACAACACCGTTAAGTTCGGCGACGGCGAATTTGATTGCGACGTTACCACCCTTTACCCCGATTCTCATTTGGACGAAGAAGGCTACTTAATCACGGCAACGGGTGAAAAGCTCGACCTTACGGGCGTTGAAGTCGAAGTAGAAGTCGACCCCCACGATATTGAAATGAGCGACGATAAGTCTGCAGGCGGCGTCGTGGGCAACATTATTTCAATGATTTATAAGGGCGACCACTACCGCTATATCGTAAGGACGGAAGAGAACGAAGAAGATTACGTTTTAGCCTGCCCCGACCTTTGGAACACCGACGACCTTGTAAGCTTGATTATCCCTTCCGAGAAAATTAAAATGAAGCTTATCGTTAAGGCGGAGGACGAAAACTAAGATGAAAAGGCTAAGGTTTTCGCGCAGTCAGCTCTGTCTGCCGTACGCAGTATTTTTGATACTGTTCGTTATAGCCCCGTTGCTCGTAATTTTCTATTACGCCTTCACCAACGGTCAAGGGCAAATAACGTTTAATAATTTTATTGCATTTTTCACCAACACTAACACGATAGGCACGCTTTTATACAGCCTTTTGCTCGCGGCAACCACCACGATTATTTGCCTGTTAATCGCCTACCCCACCGCCTATATTTTGGCGCGTAGCGGCTTTAAAAAGCAATACGTCATTTTAATGCTGTTAGTTCTTCCTATGTGGATAAACTTTACGCTTAGAATTACTGCTTTAAAAGAAGTTTTATCCGTTTTGGAAGGCAATATCTCTCAATACCCCTTCTTAAACTCCGTAATCGGTATGACGTACGACTTTTTGCCGTTTATGATATTACCGCTGTATACGTGCTTTCAAAAGCTTGATAAAAACCTTATGGAAGCCGCTTCGGACTTAGGCGCAAACAAGTTTATCGTATTTTTAAGGGTAACTCTTCCCCTTTCCGTTCCCGGCATTATCTCCGGCATAACGATGGTTTTGTTGCCTTCCATGACCAACTACGTCGTACTTGATATGCTTTATAACAGCACCTATATTATGGGTAGCCTTATCGGCAGTTATTTCAGCGCATACGACTGGCATAACGGCTCTATGATTTCATTAATTCTACTTGCGATTATATTTATCGTAACGCTTATTACTAACCGCTTCGGCGATAAAGACAGCAAATCAGGGAGGAACTTATTGTGAAAAAAGCTTTATACGGCGTATGGCTTGGCTTAGTCCTTCTTGTCTTATACGTACCTATACTTATCCTTGCATTTTACAGCTTTACAGACGCAACCATGGTCGGCGGACCGATTTCTTCAGGCTCGCTTGAAAACTACGCAAATCTGTTTAAAAACGAAGACTTGCGCAGCATGATTGTCGGCACTATTCTGCTTGCGCTCGGCTCGGCTTTAATCGCCACCATTTTAGCAACGCTCGGCGCAATCGGCGCATTCTATTCAAAGCGTACGATAAAAGGGCTGATAAACACCGCAAACCAAATCCCCGTCGTAAACGCAGACGTAGTAACGGGCTTTTCAATTTGCGTATTGCTTATAATACTCTTCGGCATAAACAAGGATAGTTACGTTCCCTTGGTTATCGGTCACGTCGTTCTCTGCGCACCCTTCGTCTACCTTTCAATTTTGCCCAAGCTTAAGCAACTTGACAACAACTTATACGAAGCCGCGTTAGATTTAGGCGCAACCCCTGCACAAGCTTTATTTAAAGTAGTCATTCCCCAACTCATTCCCGGAATTTTATCGGGCTTTATGTTGGCGGTTACACTCTCTTTGGACGACTATTTCATTACAACTTATACAAAACCTTCCACTTTCGACACGATTTCTACCTACGTCGTAAACGCAACTAAGGGCAGTCAAACCGATGTTAAGACCGCACTTTGGGCTTTAAGCACGTTAATATTCGTAATCGTAGTAATTTTCGTCGTCGTTATGAACGTTCTTTCAGCAAGAAGAAAGGAGAAAAATAAAGATGAAAAGGCGTACTAAGAGAATTTTATCCGTTGTTGCGGCAACCACCGTTGCCCTTTCCACCTTTAGCTTTGCCGCCTGTTCTAAGCAGGAAGAAACGCTTACGTTAAGAGTTTCCAACTGGGAAGAATATATCGATCTCGGCGACTGGGGCGACGACGAACTGATTGACATAGAAAATCCCTACGACACCGAATTAGGCGGTATTATGGGCGTTAACTCCATTGTTGACGATTTCACTGAATGGTTTAACAGTGGCGACTTCGGCTTTAATATCAAGGTTGAATACTCCACC
>CAMAHZ010000164.1 GCA_945834965.1 uncultured Clostridia bacterium
AACCGCAGTGAAATCATATTCGGTATCCCCGTTATACCAACCTGCAAAGGTATAGCCATCCCTTATGGGGTCTGCGGGTTTGACAACTGCTTGGTCCTTAATCACCTTAACAACGTTTGGCGTAGAGCTTTCGTAACCAAGGTCGAACGTTACGTCATACAGCACGGTATCTTCGGGAACAACTTCAAAGTTTACGGTAATTTTAGTTATATATTTACCGTCGTTGACAAGCGTTAATGTTGCGTATCCGTCGGTATAAGTTATTAAACCGTCTTCAGGTGCGCCGTAACCGCCGCCATACCACTCTACGGTTATCTCGCCCTTAGTAAGCACTTTTATAACGGTGCCTTTTTTAGTCTGAATGGAGTTGCCGTTCCACCTTGCAGTACCGCCGTCCTGCAATTCAAGCTTACCTGCGTAAATTTCATTAAACGTCTTAGTTTCGTCTCTGGAAACAGTAGCAAAGTTATAGGTTTCGGAAGTAATCTTAGCCCCTACAGTACCGTCCCATGCTTCGGGATAGGTAACTTGACCATTGGTAGTACCGAAGATAACCGCGATATTGTTATAATTAGCAGCCTTAGCAGCGTCAAGAACCGTCACGATATTTTTGGTCACGCCGTTCTTTGTTATGGTCTGGCTTTCGGTTATTGCGCCTGCACCCGTGTTGTTATACTCGGTGAACTGAGCGTTCTGGGGTTCGTTAGTCATTGCAACGTATCTAACGTCTCTTGATTCACCGTTATATGCCGCTTTTGAAATATGAGCACCAAGACGGCTGTTCATAACCATAACCGCTGCGTCTGCGCCCCAAGGTCTGCCGATTGCGGTCTTTCCTTCAGCCGAACCTTCTTCTGCAATAAAGTCGCAGTCGTCGAAGATTGCGCCGTAGGTAACTTTAGTACCGCTCTTATTAACACCCTTGAACGCGGTAATGTAACCACCGTGAGAAGCAGCGTCCTTACCTGCTATACTCTCAATCGTACAGCCTTTGAAATACGTCGTGTTGTTAGTACCGAAAATGAAGTCGGTATAGCCATTGATATAGCTATTTTTAACTACCTGACGACCCGTGAAGAATTCAACGGTATCCTGATAGCCGAGAAGTGAACAGCTGTCGATAACCACTTTATCTGCCTGAACAAGCATTGCAAGTGCACGGTGTTCAGGATAGCCTTCGCCAAGTTTTTCATCAAAACGAGCAAGGCTGTTATAGTAGTTTGAAATAATAACGTTCTTAATTGAGAAACCTGTTGCACTTTCTCTTACGTTTAACGTAGCGGTAGAATCGGTGGTATGAACGAAACCTGACTCATCTTCAACGCCGTAAAGAGCGTCCCACTCAATCAACGAATAACCCGTCGTACCCGTGCCAGCGCCTATAATGGAAACGTTAGGAACGTTGATTTCAATCTTTTCGTTATAAGTACCTGCGGCAAGATTAATTATCTTCGTCGCCGAATCGGGTATTCCGCAGTTTTCAATGAACGCAATAGCCTGCTGAATGGTCTGGAACTGATAGCCCTTTGAACCGATTATACCAACTTGCGCGTCAGCCAAAGTACCATCAACGCTTACGTCAAGACTTGTTTCTTTCGAAAGGTCGGCAATGCCCGTTAATACGAATACGTCAAACGTTTCCGTTACGGTAGTACCGTCAAGGGTAACCGTAATCGTGTGTTTACCCGCCGTAGACAGCGTCGTTTCGTCGTTGCCGCTGATGGTGTAACCGCTGCTAATAAGGAAATCTTTTACCACTTTAGAAGCACCTGAACCACTAGAGCCGATAACGTGTACGGAAAGCCCGTCCGCACTAAATTTTTCACCTGCAATATAAAGCTCTCTCAAGTGCTGATTTACGTAAATACCGTTATACGAATTGTTAGCGGTAACGATTTTGTTCTTTCCGAGCGTAAGCGTTTCAACGGCATAATACGTAACTGTTATATTCTGCTTATAAGACTTTCCGTCTTCGGTATAAGTCACTACGACGTTGTAAACGCCCGACTTAGTTTTATCTACTGCAGAATAGTCTATAGTAACGCCTGCGTCGTTAATATCAAGCGGTTCAGTACGCTTGCTTTCAGCAAACACCTTATTGAGCTCGATACCCTTAGTAGAGTAGTCCTGACCTACGAAATATTCAGTAACGCCTGAAGCTACCACTTCTATATTTTCTAAAGGAGTGTGCTTAACCGTTGCAACATACTTCGCATAATATATATCGCTCGTACCGCCGGTTCTCGTCAACGTGTACCTACCTTTCGTCGAACATTGAATCTCAACTTGACGGATAGGGCTGCCGTCATATGCCGCATATTTTATTTCTTCGGTGCTACCGTCAGGCTTGGTAAGAATGAGCTTTTGCCAATCTTTCGTACCACTTGAACCGTTTTGAACGTGAATAATAAGCTTGCCTGCTTCAGGAGCATCAATTATAAATGCATCGGAAGTACCGCCAAGCTTAATCGATTTTGTATAAGCGGCATCAGAAACCTTAACACCACCTTCAGCATTTTCGTAAACTATGGACTTAGTTCTGTTACGAACTTCGGTATTAGCACCTACCGTAAATATCCCCGTTCTTCTATCTTCTGCCACCTTACCGGTCTCAAACTTTTCGTCTACCTTAACTTCATAGGTAACGTCTATGTCGTCGCCGATTTTAGGTTCTATCTTAATAGTAATTTCACCGCTCTTAGTAGCGTCCACCGTAGAAGTTGCAACTACAGTAACGTTACCAGGCACGTCACCTGCGGAAAGCAAGCCGTTTGTTACGCTTGCACCCGTTGCGGTTGCGCCGTCCTTAATTGACCAAGTAACCGTCTGAGCAGGGTTGTTGGTACCGGTTACAGTTGCGGTAAGTTGTAACTTACTACTCCTTTCTATCTTCTTCACACCGTCTGCTGCCGTAACCGTAACTGCCGTTACCGTGGGCTGTGCGGGAGCAACCTGCCTTACGTAACCGCAGGTGTT
>CAMAHZ010000165.1 GCA_945834965.1 uncultured Clostridia bacterium
GTTGTCCACCGTAAAAACCGACCCTTGCAACTCTCATCGTCCACCGTTTCCGCCGCTTGCGGCGAAAAAACTACGCCGCCTTAACAATTTTTGACGCCGACGGCGCACTTTGCCTTAAGCTTCGGAAGTAATTCGTTTTTGACTTGACGCCTTTACACTTGACCGCCTGCGGCTGTGTAAAGGCGGTGACTTAAAAGGTATGACCTACTGTCGGGTGCGACCATGTCTCGTATTTGTATCCAAGTAATTTAAGGTTGTTTGCGCTGGTCTCCCCCCTGTCGGGGGAACCAACGACCATTTTTGCGCTGTCTACGTAACGTTGCCTACTATCTGCCCGTATGCCGTTACGTAGTAAATCCCGTCTTGCGACCAGATACCACCCACTTGATATTATTGACGTATAACGTCACGACGCCAGCCACGCCGTTTGCTCCCATTTTATAGCGGCGGCTGGGACAGCTTACCCGACAGTTTAACGACTTGTCGCGCGGTCGTCTATTATTAAATTGTACGCACTTTTCGGCGTTGCCCGAAAAAAGGTGCGTTTATAATAAGGCAAGTAGCATTTTACTTGTCAAATTTAACAAACTATTAAAAATAAATTTATGTTAGTCCCTGTATGTAGGGGGTGTTAGCGTGGTCAAATCAATATATTGTGTTTTTAAGTTTTAAAAAACACTTTATATTGTGGTAAAGTGAAAAAAAGAAGAGTTAAGCCATTGCTTAACTCTTCAAAAATTCGATATGTAAATTGTTGTGCTATTCTTCCGATGGAACGCAAGCACGTTGCGTTTAAATGGTTTAAATTGCATTTTATTTCACCTTGAAAGGCTTTTCGCCGAATATGCTCGTTTGAATAATCTCGCCCGAAGGGGCGTTCTGCTGTTCCTGACCTTGCGCCGCCGAACGCAGGGGGCAACGGTCGTACTCGAAGTCACACATTACCGCGCCGTTTGTCGGCTCGCCCGTTATGGCGCAGTATTCAAAATACTTCTTCCTGTCCATTATGCAAAATTCGCAACCGTACATAATTCGCCCCTTAGTTTGCTATTGCCTTACCAAAACGGTGATTTTCTGCGCATTTCGGGCACCATTGCGACGAATTGTTGCGACTGATAGCCCAACCTTCAGCACGTGCGTTCTCGCTTACGCTACGCACGGTACGCCCTGTAAAGGTGCTTACCTTGCCGCAATCTGCGCAAGTTAATTTAATACTTAAATTGACTTTCATATTTTACCCCTTCGGTTGTCTACCGTAAGATTATTTATTTAGGGGGAATTGCTTCCCCCAGAGATTAAGCCTTCGCTGTAAATTTTATGATTTTATGAGTAGGCTTTTTATTAGTTTCCGTTATTGTTGCTTTAGATTTTGATTGAGCTGCGCAAGTTTGCGCTTCTGCCTTAGTCTTAAAGGTTTTATAACTATTGCCCTGCCGAACTGTGTAAGACTTTGTTTCGGAAGGCTTAGTCGTCGTCTTAGGTGACGTCTGCGCAGGCTTAGTTGCCTTAGTCTTGCACTGTGCAGGTGCAGGTTTAGCCGTCTTAGGCTTACACGTCTTTTTAGTTGCAGGCTTAGCCGTCTTAGGCTTGCACCTGTTTTTATTCTTTGCCATAAAATTTTTACTCCTTATTATTTATTCATTTTGATTATCGTCTTTCCTGTTGACCAACCAAATTATTAATCTGAACGGTGCCGAGATAATGTACCAAATTGCTATAAATAGGTACTTTACAACGTAAGCTACGCCCTTAAGTAACCATAATAATCCACGACCAAACATAGGGAAGATAAAGCCTAAAATCGGCAACAATGCGACCACGACGAAGAGTACGAAGATTGCTACTATTGTTTCAATAGTATCTGCCTTGCCCGTAAAGAGCTTAACCAGGCAGTTCCAAATATATTGAAAGAAGTTGAAATCGCTCTTATTCGGGTTAATAGGGTCATTAGGTTCTGACTGCTTATTATCGACGCAGCCGAGATTATAAGTCTTGCCGTCTTTCTCAAATTCAAGACGTAATATAGTTTCGTCATACAATCTTGAATATGTACTTTTATAATAATGACCAACTAACGGTTCGCTATAAGGTCCTGTCTTTGAATATTCCGTTTCAAAGAAATTCAAGACAAACGCTTTATCCTTAAGATTATCTAAAACAGTTTTATCGGTAATATTTTCTTCCTTTATAAATTGTTCAACCGTTCTAATACGTTTCCAAGAATACACATTACCCAGAAACCAACCACGATGAGTGACGGTTGCCTTTTCAACATCATTAAGAGAAACCGTTTTTTTACCTTCAAAAATAACCGTATCTTTACCGTAACCGTTGTTATTCTCTTTTATTGTCTTCCAATAAAATTCAACGTCTGCGTTTTTTACTCTGTCAATGTCCTTATCGGTATTAAATGCGATAAAGTGAGCGTCGCATTTAAATTCCGTCCAAGGGTTTGTACCTTCCCAATAGTTTATAAATCCGCAGTATTTAGAAGTTATTTCGACTACTTCTTGACCCAAGCAAGAATATTTGACCGTTCCATTATCGCTAAATGCTGTAAATAATTTACCGACTTTAAAAGATACTTCATTAATCGTCTGACCGTCTGCAGGCGGTTCGTCAATGCCCTGTATCCATGCACGGTATATACTCGAAATATTATAATAACGCGTTTCATCGGCTGCGACTGTCACGCCGTTTACAAGGTATTTGCAGAACACACCCGAAGAGCTTAAAAGCGTTAGGTCGTAAAGCTCGGTACCGTCCACGCTCTCGGAGAGCGACATATTAACCGACGTTGCAACCAAGTATTGCGTAGGCTGGCTCGGCTGATAAGTGTATAAAAACAGCTCGCCGTCCGTGCTCTCGGCTATCTAGATAACCTGCAGGCTGTAGTCAGACTGTTTAATCGGGTAATCGGCAGCGTTGAAGCTTT
>CAMAHZ010000166.1 GCA_945834965.1 uncultured Clostridia bacterium
TCTGGTAATATGTAAAAAGTTACCCAAGGAAAGCGATAGCTACTTGGCTCAGGGCGGAATTTGCAGGCTGCGCGACGAAAGCGATTACGAAGAATACTATAACGACACTATGCGTGCAGGTCACTACGAGAATAATCCTGCCGCAGTAGAGTGTATGATACGCTCTTCTCAGGAAATTATTGACGACCTTATTGATTTAGGCGTAGAGTTCAACAGGAACGAAGACGGCTCTCTCGCCTATACGAGAGAAGGCGGACATACTTCCCCGAGAATTTGTTTCCACGAAGACACGACGGGTCAGGAGATAACTTCCTGCCTTATGAAAAAGGCGTCGTCTTTAGAAAACGTTCAGTTCGTGTACAATACCGTTTTGGTCGACATTATCGAAAACGGCAAAGAGTGCCTTGGCGTAGTTGCCTACGACAAAAAGGAAAAAAAGCCCTTTAAGGTCTACGCCGATTATACCGTGCTTGCAACGGGCGGCATAGGCGGTGCGTTGGGCAATACGACTAATTTTTCCGTGCTTACGGGTGATTCGCTTGCAATCTGTTTAAATCACGGCGTTGCGGTAGACCATATCAACTACATTCAGGTGCATCCCACTTCGCTCTACTCCAAAAGAAGGGGAAGAAAGTTCTTGATTTCCGAATCGGTCAGGGGCGAAGGCGCACATCTTTTGGATAAAAACTTCAACCGCTTTACGGACGAGCTTAAGCCGAGAGACGTCGTTACGGCGGCAATTTTAAAGAAGATGGAAGAGGATGGCACTAAGCACGTTTGGCTGGATATGCGCCCTATAGATAGGGAAGAGCTTGCAAGCCATTTCCCCTTAATTATCAACAGGTGCAGGGAAGAAGGGTACGACGCGTTTACCCAGCCCGTGCCCGTAGTACCTGCAATTCACTACTTTATGGGCGGCGTGCGCAGCGACTTAGACGGCAGGACGACCTTGAACAGGCTTTACGCAGTCGGCGAAACCTGCTGTAACGGCGTACACGGCAGAAACAGGCTTGCTTCCAACTCGCTTTTAGAGAGTCTTGTGTTTGCTAAACGCGCGGCAAAGGACGTTGCGGCGTCCTACTGCAAAATCCCCGAAGAGATTGCAAAGCTTTCAGGCGAGAAGATTAATTTAGAAGATTATAGCGACTTGAACAAAACGCTTAGAAAATACAAAAGACGTGTCCGTGCGGCGGTAAGGCAAGCAAACCGTGCGGAGAATAAGGAGGATTAAAATATGAACGAACTCACCGAAAAACTCATAATGGAAAGGCTTATCCAGCAGGCGCTTGAAGAAGATATCGGCAACGAAGACGTAACCACGAACGCCGTTATGCCCGAATACAAAAAGGGTATGGTCAAGCTTATCTGCAAGCAGGACGGCGTAATCTGCGGTCTTAAGGTATTTGAAAGGGTGTTCAAGCTCTTAGACGAAAACACCGAAGTCAGCTGTTTCTTTAAGGACGGCGACGAAGTTAAAAAAGGTCAGAAAGTCGCAATAATCACGGGCGATATCCGCGTTCTTTTGTCGGGCGAAAGGGTTGCTTTAAACTATCTTCAGCGTATGAGCGGTATTGCAACCTATACCCGCAGCGTGGTCAAGCTTTTGGAAGGCTGCAAGACCAAGCTCTTAGATACCCGTAAAACCACCCCTAATATGCGCGTGTTTGAAAAATACGCCGTGAGAATGGGCGGCGGTTACAATCACCGTTACAACCTTTCCGACGGCGTACTTTTAAAGGATAACCACATAGGTGCGGCTGGCGGCGTTAAGCAGGCGGTAGAGATGGCGCGCGCGTACGCTCCTTTCGTGAGAAAGATTGAAGTCGAAGTAGAAAACCTTGAAATGTGCAAGGAAGCGTTAGACGCCGGTGCGGATATTATAATGCTCGACAATATGTCGGTTGAAGATATGGCAACCGCAGTCAAGATGATAGGCGGCAGGGCGATAACCGAATGCAGCGGCAACGTCACCAAAGAAAATATTGAAAGAATTAAGGATACGGGGGTAGACTACGTTTCTTCGGGTGCGCTTACTCATTCAGCTCCCATTCTTGATTTATCGTTAAAAGAATTGCACCCCGAAAAGGACGTGTAATGAAGACGGCTGAACGTAGGGCGGAAATACTTTCGATTATTGCAAACAGCAACACACCCGTAACGGCAAACTATCTCAGCGATAAATTTAGCGTTTCAAGGCAGGTTATCGTGCAGGATATCGCAATTTTGCGCGCTAACGGCAATGCGGTTATTTCAACCAACCGCGGCTACGTAATGGACGGCGGCGCTTGCGCAGAAAGGGTGTTTAAGTGCAGGCACACTCTCGATAAGCTCGTTGAAGAGAGTCAAATTATAATCTCTCACGGCGGCAAGGTGGAAGATATCTCCGTCAACCACAGGGTTTACGGCAAGATTTCCGCTAAGTTAGAGCTGTATACTATTCGCCATGCGGAAGAGCTTTACCGTTCGCTTGCGTCGGGCGCTTCTAAACCGCTTATGAGCGTGACCGACGGCTATCACTATCACACCGTAACGGCGGATAGCGAAAGGCAACTTGACGAGATAGGAAGGGCGTTGAAGGCGGCTGGCTTTTTAATCGAAATTTAAGGTGAGTTTTTTATAATAATATTTGCGTTTTATTCCCCTGCAACCGCAGGGGATTTTGCTTTTATTGACTACTATAGCGTTTTAATTTTCTAACCCTTTACAAACGCACTTATAGGTGTTATAATTATAATGCTATATTATGTAATAAATCGGCAGGGTTTGGCGTATATTCTTGACCAAACCTTTACGGGGGAAAGAGATGAAGAAAAGAATTTTGGCTTGCATTGCACTTTCAATCGCTATGGCTTTTAGCTGTTTTTCGGTTACGGGCTGTAATATTTTACAGGGCGGCTCAACTGAAACGGGCGG
>CAMAHZ010000167.1 GCA_945834965.1 uncultured Clostridia bacterium
TTAACGCCGGTTACGACCAAATTTCCACAAAAAATCTATATATTTCCAAATTTTTCTATTTGCCACAAGGTATTATAAAGAAAAATATCAAGGGGCGTAAGTCAATGAAAATAACCGAAGGGGTGGCAGGCGGAGCGCTTTATATAAAGCTCGTCGGCGAGATGGACGAGTATTCCGCACAAGCCGTTCGCGAGCGATGCGACAAACTTATAGAGAGCAACGCAACAGTAACAAAAATAGTGATAAATCTATCTCAGGTTGAGTTTATGGATTCCACGGGAATCGGATTTTTAATCGGCAGATATAAAAAGGCTGCAAAAATGAACATACCTTTGTACGTAGATTCCCCCAACAGGGCGGCTGACAAAATACTTAATCTAAGCGGTATATACACGCTGATACCAAAGGCGGAATAACATGACCAAAAACTACTTAAAACTGCAATTTTATTCTCTTCCGCAAAATCAAGCGTTTGCGCGTGACGCCGTTGCGGCTTTCTGCCTTGAATTAAACCCCACCGTATCCGACCTATCCGACGTAAAAACCGCCGTATCCGAAGCGGTTACGAACTGCACCGTACACGCATACAGGGGCAATTTGGGCATTATTACCGTCGAGTGCGAAGTGGAAGACGACCGCATACATATAAAAATAAGCGACACGGGCAAGGGCATACCGGACGTTGAAAAAGCCGTTCAGCCCTTTTATACCACGCTACCCGACGACGAGCGTTCAGGCATGGGGTTTACTATTATGCAGACGTTTATGGACGAATTCAGAGTCAATTCGGTTCAGGGCGAAGGTACCGTAGTCTATATGGTTAAATGCTTTAAACCGGAAGTAGAGAATGCTTGACCAACAAACGTGCAATAAACTTATCAGGTCGGCAAAGGCAGGCGACAACGACGCAAAGGAACGCCTTCTTTCCGAAAACACCAACTTAATAAAATCTATCGTAAAGCGATACTTGAACAAAGGGGTAGAGTACGACGATTTGTTTCAGCTTGCGTCCATGGGGCTATTAAAGGCGATAGCAGGCTTTGACGAGAGCTACGGCGTCCGCTTTTCAACCTACGCCGTGCCGATGATTTCGGGCGAGATTAAACGCTTTATGCGCGACGACGGCAGCATTAAAGTTTCGCGTGCAATCAAGGCGGCGGCAAAGCAGATAAATGCGTTCGTTGAAGAATATACCGCGTCTAACGGCGTTCAGCCGACCATAAAAATCATTGCTGAAAGGTTTGAAATGCCGCCGAGCGAAGTGGTGTTTACGATGGGTTCCTCTCGTATGCCCGTGTCCATTTACGCACAGGGCGAATACAAGGACGAGAAGTCAAAGCTTTTGCTCGATAAACTGCCCGTCGACGATAAGCAGGAAGAGCTTTTAGACGTTTTGGAACTTCGCTCTGCAATTGCAAGCCTTCCCGATAGAGATAAAAAGGTCATAATGCTGCGTTACTTCAGGGATATGACTCAAGCGGAAGTGGCGGAAAGTCTTGGCGTTTCTCAGGTTCAGGTTTCCCGAATAGAGAGCAGGATAATGCAGTCGTTTAGAGACAAGCTCACGGGGTAAATTAATATTCAAAATTAAACGGGCTGATAAGGCGTTAAAGCTTTATCAACCCGTTAGTCATATATTTAGTTTTAAAGCATAGGCGTAAGCACGGCAAGAATACTGTTTATCGCCCGAACGAAACCGTTTTGTTTATAGTTTTCCTTCGTGACCAAGCTTGAAATGACAAAAGAATGTTCCAAATCTTCTTTAATATCCTTAATGCAGGGCGTTTTATACATAACGGCGCCGCACTCGAAGTGGTGGACTAGACTTCTATAATCAAAGTTAATCGTTCCCACAAAGGCGATTTCGTCGTCGACGACGACGCTCTTTGCGTGGATAAATCCCGGGGTGTATTCGTATACCTTAACGCCCGCTTTCATAAGCGAAGGGAACTTTGAACGGGTAATATTGAAAATGACTTTTTTGTCGGGTACGTGCGGCACGATAATTCGCACGTCAACGCCCCTGTACGCCGCACTCTTGATTGCATTGGTCAAGTTGTAGTCGCAAATAAAGTAGGGTGTGGTAATATATACGTACTTCTTTGCGGCGTTAATCAAATTGATAAAGTTGTTTTCGCCGATAAGCGCTTCGTAGTAGGGTTTAGGTCCGTCGCCGAAGGGGAATACGTAACCGCCGTCGTCGAACTTTTCTTGTTCGCAGTCGAGATATTTAGGGTAGTCGGAAACGTCTTTAGCCGTCAAATCGTAAAGCTGTAAAAACATTGCGGTTAGGTTTGCCACGGCAGGACCTTCAATTCTGACTGCAGTATCCTTCCAGTATCCGAATTTATGCACTAAATTTGCGTACTCGTCGCCTACGTTAATGCCGCCGGTATAGCCGACCTTGCCGTCTATAACGGTAATTTTGCGGTGGTCGCGGTAGTTGTATACGCCCGAAACGAAGGGGTGGAAGGAGTGGAATTTATAGCATTTAATACCTTCTTTTCTCAAGGTGCGGTAGTACTCCGTCTTCTGCAAGCCCGAAGTGCCTATATCGTCGTATAAAATTCTTACTTCTACGCCTTGGGCGACTTTGCGTTTTAAAATCTCGTGAATGCCGTCCCAGATTTCACCTTCGGCTAAGATAAAGTATTCCATAAAGATATACTTTTCTGCCTTTTCAAGCTGAGCTAAAAGGTCGGGGAAGAACTCTTCGCCGCATTTAAAATACGTGACCCTGCTGTCAAAGTGTCCGCACAGGAACGAGTTTTTATTTAAGTATCTGTCAATGCCGTAGAAGTCGGGGTATTCCGACTTTAATCTTTCGGTCTGTTGCTCGGTGGGGGTAACGTATAACTTGGTGCGCTCGTAAATGGCATTTAACTGCTTATTC
>CAMAHZ010000168.1 GCA_945834965.1 uncultured Clostridia bacterium
TATACAACACAATAAAAAATTGAAAAATAACGCCGTTCCGGGTTGGAACGGCGTTTTAACTATAAATTTACTTATTATTTTCAGCTTTATAAGCTTCGATAGCCTTAGAGAGTTGGTCGGGGCAGGAGGTGCCGTTTCTGCACAAAACGCCCTTTACGATATCGTGTACTTCGTCTATATCCCTGCCTTCGCAGAGCCTTGAAACACCCTGAGTATTTCCTGCGCAACCGCCTAAAAACCTTACCGAGTGTATTTTGTTTTCTTCATCAACTTCAAACGTAATCTGCCTTGAGCAGGTACCAAAGGTTGTGTATTTAAAAGATTTCATAAATAACCATAAATCGACTTAGTCGCACAAATTTTCGTACACGGCGGTGTACACGTTAGCCGCTTTTTCTTCCCATTTTTTATAGATGGTGTTTGCGGTTTTTTTATCGGGAACGACGAACTTAAGCTCGAGCATGGGCTGTACCGCCGCAAGAATTTTTAAATAGACGGTGTAGGTGCCGTCCTTATTCTTATAGTAGTCCGCCCTGCATTCCTGCCTGTTCTTATATTTGCCGCTGTTGCTCTTTACGAATTTAGATATTTCTTCCCTGACGCTTTTAGGGATATTTATGTAGAAATTAGCAAGCGTTTCGCGCCCGTCGGGGGTTATGGAATAGAGAGTGTTGTCTTCGTCGTCGTCGCTTACGGCAAAGATAAAGTTATCGTCAATAAGCTTGTGAATTATGTTCACGCAGTCCATATAGCCCATCCATTCGTTGGTGGTAGAGCACATATCGACAATCGTTCTCTCCGAAAGGGCGCTTTCCATTTTGTCAAAGACGAACAGAATTATTAATTTGTTAATTGAGTTTTCCGTTTGTCTCATCATAATTTCCACCCTAAAAAGTCAACCCGAACGCCCGTTCGGTGAAAGTATAACAATTATATCTTTTATTTAGCTTAAAATCAAGATATTTAGGCGAAAAATATTTTATTTTAAAAATTTATGTGTTATAATTAAATTGCAAAAGTAAAAAGCGTACTAAATGCTAAAGTTAAGGGTGAAAAAGTGGAAACTGTAAAGGCGCAAATAACCGACTTTTTAAACAAGTGTGAAGAGCTTAAAAATTGCAAGTTTATAATGGCAACCACGAAGATTAAGGACTTGCTTAAATCTATTGTAAACAGTTCGGAGCTGTACGAGCTGTTTAATACGGTTGCTACGGGGTTCGATTATCCTGCCGTAAAACAGCGTTGCTTTATCGAAGGCAGTCGCTGTAAGGTAGTTTTACCCGATACCGTTGGCGAAAGGCTTGCCTTTATTTTCTGCCTTTTGGTGGAGTTTGACCGCAACGAAATTAATTTTAACGCGTTTTTGCAGAAGTATTACCCCAAGGACGGCAGTTTTTACTCGAGTTATCATCTCTTCTGCGACGAAGTTATCGGCTCGTTAGAAAACATAATTTGCGACGTTTACAGCAGAGAGCTTGAAGAGCAGGAGCCCGTGTGCATTCCTGAAAGAGCAGAGAGTGCGGTGAGTGTTAATCAAGCGATAGACAACGGTCAAAACGGTATGGCTTTGATTTTAATCAATGCAGAAAAGGACGCCGTGTCGTCATCCGAACTCTCTCAGGAAGATAAAGAAGCGGCGCTAATAATTTTAAACGCGCTTGAAAACGCAGTCAAAGTCTACGATATTTCACTCATACAGTCCTTGTCCTGCGGATATAATTATTTCGTATTGTATACCAACTTCGTCAGCGGCTCTGTATCCGACCTTATCGACGAGTTGGGTAATTTGGTAGGTTGATATGGATTTTAAAGAAGAAAAGGTAAGCTCCCGTCTCGTTTACGAAGGTAAAATTCTCTCGCTGTACGTCGACGACGTGCGCCTGCCTGACGGTAAAGGCTCAAAAAGGGAATGTGTACGCCATTGCGGCGGCGCGGCGGTTCTGTTCGTAAAAGACGGTAAAGTGGCGCTGGTTAAGCAGTACCGCTATTGATACGGTAAAGAGATTTATGAAATTCCTGCCGGTAAGATGGATAAGGGCGAACAGCCAAAAGCATCTGCCCAAAGGGAGCTTTTGGAAGAAACGGGCTATAGGGCGGAGATTAAGCATCTTCTCGATATCTATCCGTCGCCCGGATATACGGACGAAATAATACATATTTTCGTTGCGGAAGGCGGCGAATACGTCGGTGAAAAATTAGACGAAGGCGAGTATCTTAACTGCGAATTTTTCACGGTGGATAGCGTTTTAAAAATGATTGAAGATGGCGAAATAACCGACGCGAAGACGGTTTCCGCCGTATATAAATATCTTTTTGAAAAGAATAAATAACAATAAAAAAACAAGGCGGGTCGCTGATTGCGACCCGCCTTTTTACTGCCGTTAGTTGCAGCCGCAGCCGCAACCGCAGTTTTTACCGCAGAACAGGTTATTTAAAGTGCCGTTTTTCCACATACTGAAAATCAGGGCAATAAGTATGGGTAAACAGCTACCTGCAAGCGCGCCTTCCAAACCGTTTCCGCCGCAAGCGGAAGCGATTAAAAGCAGAATAAGTATCCATAAACAGCTGTTGCAACCGCAGAAGTTAGAAAATAAGTTCATAGTTTTCCTCCCGTAATTATTCTGCAAGGCGTTATGTAAAGGCTATTATGCCCTGCAGAGTTCGTAAACTTAAGTTACGTATATACTAAATAATATTTATTTGCCTTAAAAAATGTTACTTTATTGTCATTTGCTTGCCTATTCGTTTTAAAAATGTTATACTGATTAATATTAATCACTTACTATTAATCACGATAACTTTTGGCTGTAACCGAAAGGTGCAGACCGTCGGACGAAAGTCTGAAAGTTAAATATATTT
>CAMAHZ010000169.1 GCA_945834965.1 uncultured Clostridia bacterium
TTGCAAACTCGGGTCCCCCGTGGGAAGAAGGCGTAACTTCTGCGGGCATACATTGCGTTCACGAAAACAGCGTTTTAGAAGTGCAGAACGAAACGCTCAACTTTAATATCGGCACTCCGCTTTACGAATTGAAAGAGAATGAAAAGTATAACACGACGGTTACTGCGGAATACACCTTCTACAACCCTACGGCGGATACGGTCAACACAAAAATGGCGTTCCCTATAGGGTTAACGCCCTATTACGCGCAGGATAATGAAAAAATACAAAAGATTGAAAACCCGATAATGGTCGACGGTCAACCCGTAGAGTACGCA
Organism: uncultured Clostridia bacterium; assembly: GCA_945834965.1. GTDB lineage: Bacteria > Bacillota > Clostridia > Christensenellales > Borkfalkiaceae > Coproplasma. Next base: position 318 of record CAMAHZ010000169.1, read on the forward strand.
ATGCGCCACACCTACGGCACGTACAATTCCTTTGAAGAAGACGTAAAGAAGATTAGGGATACCTACTACGAAACCGACTTTTTCAAATTAAATACGCCCGTAACCGAATACGTGTTTAAGGCAAATCTTGCAGACCTGAACGAATACGCCACTTTCAAGGTAAAAATACCCGAAAGGGAAGGTACTCGCTTTTTCGGGTATTCCGACTATAACGGCTATTTTGACTACAACTTGAGCAACGGGGATAAATTTTCGATTTTCGTGCTCGGCAACGACATTGATATATCGAATTTAGACTGGACGGCGACGCGATTCAGCACGTTGTTCAATAGATATGTGCAAGTCAACGGCTCGGTTACTTTTGAAAAGAAGTTAGAGCCCAAGACCTTTAAGGACTACGTTTTAAAGGGCTACGATTCCAAGAGCGATATTAGCGAAGTGGACTACTACAACGCTATGTTCGACCTTATAAGAAAGGACGGCGTCTGGTCAGGCAACGGCACGACGCCCGTCGCCACAAACTTTACCGAGTGGTACGTGTACGAAACTTCGGTTGCCCCCGGCGGCACGTTTAAAAACGCAGTAACGGCAACGCTTTATCCCACGGTATATTACAACTACAGCCCGTTTATCTACGAGTTTAACTACTATCTCTCGCCTGCAAAGGAATGGGCGTCGTTCGGCAATCTAACGGTCAATATTAACACTACGCAGAATTTGCAAAAGGGCGACTATTACGACCCTGTCGATACTGAAAACAGCGCATTTAAAAAGACTGAAACGGGCTATACGGCAACGTTTACTTCTCTTCCCACGACCGAGCTAAGCTTTAAAACTTGTTCTGCCGAAACGGCGGGAATATCCGAGAATTACCGCGACACGGCGACGGTTTGGTGGATTGTGGTTGGCTTCTTTGGCTTTTTCTTCTTAGTCGGACCTATATTATTAGCTTTAATACTGCTTATTATCTTTTTGGTCAAGCGTGCAATTAAGAAAAAGAAGGCGGCGCAAAGCTCGGCACAGCCGACGGGGCAATCACCCGACCCTGCGCCTACGCCCGAATTGCCCCCTGCCGACGGCGATATCGACGGCGGCATTGCCGAGCCTGAAAAAGACGAAATTAAGCAGCAGCCTGCCGAAGGGGAAGATAAAGCCCCCGCTCAGGACGAAACTTTGGTCGGACAGGAGAAAAAGGTGTTCTGCGTATACTGCGGCAGTAAGCTTGATAGCGCCGCAAAATTCTGCCCTAACTGCGGCGGCGCAGTTCCGCCCGATAAGCCCGTTCAGCCCGTTCAACCCGTTCAGCCGCAAGGCAACGCACTCGTGCGTAACGAAAGCGTAAAGGTCAACGGCTTCGGTATTGCAGGTTTTATACTCAGCCTGATTTCATTGTGCACCTTCTCAATACCCCTTTATATTTTGGTAATAGGGGCGGCGTTCGGCTTAAGCCTTACGGGCGTAATTTTAAGAAAGAAGTATCAAGGCGTATACGGGCTTGCAATCGCAGGGCTTGTAATAAGCTCGGTAATAATTTTTATCGTATTGCTGTTGGCGTTTTTAACCGTCATAGGCGTTGCGGTGTGGTAACTGAATACTAAATTAAAAAGGCGCACCGCTTTTTGCGGTGCGCCTTTAAACTATTCTTTATTAAAAAAATCACAGTTATTTTTTAGCGTGCAATTTTCGCAATTCGGCTTTCGGGAGTGGCATACCTGCCTGCCGTGGTAAATAAGCCAGTGGTGGGCTTTTGACCAGTCGCTTTTGGGAATTACGCCCTTTAACTGCTCTTCGGTCTTTTCGGGCGTGGTTGCGTTTGCAAGCCCTAAGCGGTTAGATACCCTGAAAACGTGCGTATCTACCGCAATGGCGTCGCCGCCGAAGGCAACCGACCACACCACGTTAGCCGTCTTTTGTCCAACCCCTGCAAGGCTTTTAAGCTTGTCGAAGTCGGCAGGGACTTCACCGTTGAATTTCTCGCATATGTCACGGCTTGCCGAAAGGATATGCGCCGCCTTAGCATGGTAAAACCCACAGGAATATATAAACTTTTCAAGCTCTTCCTGAGTTAGCTTAAGCATATCTTGCGGCGTATCGTGCATTTTAAAGAGTTCTGCCGTGACCTTATTAACCCTTTCGTCCGTACATTGCGCAGAGAGAATGACTGCAATCAACAGCTCGTACGGGCTCGTATATTTAAGCGCAGGCTTTGCGTCGGGGTAAAGGCGTTTAAGCTCGGATAAAATCTCGTCGTTTTTCATACCCGTATTTTATCACGGTTTTATTTACTTTGCAAGACTATTTAATAAACGTTCTACCGCCAACGATTTTTAAATAGCCTGCAAACGACGGGTAGTTTTCCCTTGCTATAACCTGCCTTGCCCTTTCAAAAGCGGAGTAGGGCAGCTTAACGCTTAAGCCGCACCCCACGTTGGCTTCTTTGGGTGTGCCTATAAGCGAACAGGGAATTGATAACGCCTTTAAAATGCGGTTGCAGTCAATTGCGTGTGAACGGGAGCGGAAAACCG
>CAMAHZ010000170.1 GCA_945834965.1 uncultured Clostridia bacterium
CCGATTGTTAAGAAGATATCCTTGACCTTGCCGTTTGATATATGCTTTGCGCAAATAGTGCTTTCGCTGTTTAACACGAAGTCTACTGCGTTTTCGATATAGATATAGTCGCCCGTTTCAAAGTCGAACTTTTTGCAGATTAAGGGCAACATACCCCAGTTGATAAGGTTGGAACGGTAACGCTTGGTTGCGTACTCTAAAGCAACGTTTGCAACGCCGCCTAAAACCCTTTGACAGGACGCCGCCTGTTCCCTTGCAGAACCGTCGCCGGGCTTTTTAGCCGCTACGCAGCTGCCGAGCATTGCGGTGTTGTCGATATCTGCGCCAACTGCCTTAAGCACTTCTTCGGGAAGAATGCCGTTTGCCCTTCTCTCCCCTTCCAAAGCCTTGACTTCCTTTGCCCTGCCGACGTATGCAGGGTCCTTTCTTGAGAGCGCAAACTCTGCAAGCCTTAAGGGGTTGGAACGATACGAAGAAGTTTCGCCCGAAGGAATAAGCTCGTCCGTGGTGGTCACGGGGTCGTTGATTACGGATACTACCTTTATCAACAGATTTTTAGCCAAGGGGAGTTGTTCAGGCCAGTCTGCGATATTGTTGCCGTAGACGAGCTGAGCGCTATCGTCGGGCTTGCCAGCGCCGTGATATACTCTCTTGGCGTAGATTTCGCCGTCGAAGTAGTACTTTTTAAACTTCTTGGTGTATTCAACTTCGGTTGCAGGGGTAAGTCTGCCGCCGTTTGCCGCCGTTGCCGCAACCGAGCGTGCGTCCATTAACGCAACCGCCGAAAGCTGACCTTCGCCGGGCTTACTGCCTTCTCTGTTTTCAAAGTTTCGAGTAGTATGGCGAATTGAAAGAGCGTTGTCCGCAGGGGCGTCGCCTGCGCCGAAGCAGGGTCCGCAGAAAGCCGTTTTAACTACCGCGCCTGCCGAAAGAAGCGAAGATACGTAGCCGTTATCGACGAGCGATTTATATACGGGTACGGACTGGGGATATACGCTTAAGTTAAATTCGCCGTTGCCGCAGGAAGCGCCCTTTAATATCTCAGCCGCTTCCGCAACGTTTTCGTAGGAGCCGCCTGCACAGCCTGCAATGATACCCTGGTCGACGTATACGCCGCCGTCCTTGATTTTGTTTGTGAGTTTGAAAGGTGCCGCACCTGCCTTTTTGAGTGCGTTGCCCTTTGCTTCCACTTCGCCCAAAATGTCGTTTGCGTTGGCGATAAATTCCTTTATGGTGTACGCGTTCGACGGGTGGAAAGGAAGTGCAATCATAGGCTCTACACGGGAAAGGTCGATAACTACCGCACCGTCGTAATAGGCAGGGTCGGAAGGGTGAAGTTCCTTAAAGTCCTGCTCTCTGCCGTGTAATTTATAGAATTCCTTAACGGTATCGTCCGTCTCCCAAATGGAAGAAAGGCAAGCCGTTTCGGTCGTCATAACGTCGATACCGCTCCTGAAATCCATTGAAAGGTTTTTAATTCCGGGACCTACGAATTCCAAAATCTTATTCTTGACAAAGCCGTTTTTAAACGTTGCGCCGACTAAGGCAATTGCCACGTCGTGGGGACCTACGCCCTTTTTAGGCTTGCCCTTTAAGTAAACTGCGATTACGCCGGGACGGGCAATATCGTACGTTTGACCGAGAAGCTGTTTAACGAGTTCGGGTCCGCCTTCGCCCACCGCCATCGTGCCGAACGCACCGTAACGGGTATGGCTGTCAGAGCCCAAAATCATCTTGCCGCAAGCTGCTTCGCACTCTCTCATATACTGGTGGATAACCGCAAGGTGGGCAGGAACGTAGTTGCCGCCGTACTTTTTAGCCGCGGAAAGACCGAAAACGTGGTCGTCCTCGTTAATAGTGCCGCCGACTGCGCACAGCGAGTTGTGGCAGTTGGTAAGCGTGTAGGGTATGGGGAAGTTTTTCAATCCCGAAGCCTTTGCCGTTTGAATAATGCCGACGTAGGTTATATCGTGAGACGCCATTGCGTCGAAGGATATTTTCAACTTTTCGTCGTCGCCTTTATTGTGGCTTTTTAATATCGAGTACGAAAGCGTACCCTTTATCGCCTGTTGTTTCTGCGCTTCGAGCAAGAACGCGTGGTTTTCCCTTACGAGTTTACCCTGCATATAGTAAACGCCGCCCTTAATAAGCTTTATCATAGCCCTTTCTCCGTACAAATGTTGAATAAGTAATACTTATTTTACCCTATTGTGAAATATTTTTCAACCATTTAGCCGATAAATTTACATAACTTTGCGTTGCGTTTTATATAATTATGGTTTATAATTGAAGTATGAAGAAATTTAAGTATAAATTTACCAAACTCATTACGGCGTTGATTTACGTAGGTATTGCCCTGAGCGTTGCGGGATTCGGCATAAATCTTTATTATTGTATTGCAAACGGAATAAAAGGTGCGGCTGACCCCGTCTACCCCATACTGCAATACACGCTTATGTTCCTTGTAACCATAACCTTAACGGTGCTTTTATTAAGCGTTTTAGTCTCTTCCTGCTATATTATTGACGGCAAGTATTTTAAGACTAAGTTCGGGTTTATAGTGAGCAAATACGACGTTGAGAATATCGACAGTATAGTCGACAACAAAAAGACGGGAAAATTAACCGTGACCTTTGCAAACGGTGAATTTATGGTTATCGTCGTTAAGCAGGAATGGTACAACGACTTTATTGAAGCGTTGCTTGCCGCTAACCGCAAGATTGAATATTCGATTATCTCACTTGACAAAACCGATTTGGACAAAGAAGATAAGTTAAAATAATTTTAAGCAAACTAAAACAGACGGGTTATCGCAAGGTAACGCCGTCTGTATTTTTT
>CAMAHZ010000171.1 GCA_945834965.1 uncultured Clostridia bacterium
GCCATTAATATATTTTTTTAAAAAATTTTTAAAAAAGGTATTGACATTCCGCTAAAAGGTGTTATACTTAAGGTACAAAAAGAAAATAACTTACAAAAAATGTTAGGTACCAACATTAATCCAAGAGGTAAGCTATGAAAGAGAAGTAGCGCCGAAAGGCGGACATGGTTAATCTTTAAAAATTAAATACAGTTTCCACAAGCAGACGAGCGGAAAGCAAAGTTGCGACCGCCCGAGGATATATACCAAATTTAGTTTGCAAAGGAGTGAAAGTTATGAAAAGACTATTTTGCAACACTATCGAAGAAAAGGTAAGGTAAAGTCCAATGTACTATTCAACTTGCGGAATCTGATTTCCCAAGACGGTTTTAATTATAGCGGCAAGTAGCTGCAAGGGTCATTACCTAAATTGCGAATAAGCAACCGTGGGAAGGCGATTCCGATAAATTAAAACTTAATAACAAACTCACACCCCGTACGACGTACTGTACGGGGTTAAATTTTTGTATCGCCTTTTACCCCCCCCCACTACTATTGCTCTTTTACCAATATAGCTTAGCCAAGCCCGCTAATTTGATTGTGAAATTAAAATGATATTATTAAATAGATTGTTGACTTTTGTAAATATACATAGCATAATAAATGCAATAGATTACAATATATTTATTTTAATTTGCCATTAAATTCGTCAATCGGCAGATTATGGAGGTATTTAATTATGAAAAGGACACACAAAATAGTTATGGGTGTAACCGCACTTGCTATGGCGTTCTCGGCTTGCGCCCTTACCGCTTGTAGCGGCAACAACGAGCCCGACGGCACTATAGACGGCAACTACAACGTTGCAACTGCAGAAGAGGTTAACACTGCTTTAAGAGAGGTTAATCAGGAAACGCTTTTAGGTGACATAACCGCCGAAGACTACAAATTAGGCATTGATTTTTCTTCAAAGCTTAACTTTTCAATGTTGACTGAAAACCAGTCCACCACCTATGCAATGAACGCAGACTATAAGATGCTTGCCGCGGCAGGTGAAAGCGGTCTTTCCTACAAGGGTGCAGGCAGCCTTTCTATGAACGGCAACAACACCGTTGACGGTAAAACAACTACTGCCGAAACGGCTCTCAACCTATGGCAGGACGACGCTACGGCTTACGTAGCTATGACCATGAATTCGTCTGACAATGAGAAAGAGCAATCTATGAAAATGAAGTTTGACGCAAACGAATTGTTAAGCGAATTTATTCCTTCAGGCGGAGCTGACGTAACCGTACCCACCTTACCCGAAGACATAGAAATACCCGATAACGTAACCATACCCGACGTTTCCGCTTTGGATTTGTTGACGGTATTAAACACGCTTAACGAGATGGGCGCAACCACCTCGTTAGATACGACAAGCGGTATTAAGCTTAAGATATCCGTTAATCAGGACGTTGTAAATAATTTAATTGCACAAATGATGGGCGCAACGACTGACCAAATTACCGAGCTCATCACCTTTACGAAGTGCATCCTTGACTTCTACGTTGCAATCGATAGCAACGGAACGTTAAGCGCAGCAAGCATTGTTGCAGACTTAGAGACAACTGCCAACATTCCTACATCTACAACCGCAACCTCGGCTACAACAGTTAAACTTAACGGCTATTTATACTTTGCAGTTGACGCAAACGTCAACCCTGAAGTACCCGCAAGTTTAAAGACTGATATTACTTATATTGATATGACCGATATGATTTCCCAAGTGATAGGCGGAATGATTGGCGGCGGCAGTATGATAGGTTAATTGATAAATTAATTTTAATCAACACAAACGCAAGCCCCCCGCTGCCGTTACGGCAGCGGGGGGGTATTTTATCCGTTGTTATCAGTCGGTTATGCCGCCTTCCAACTCGTCTAAGGTCAGGTAGAAAGGCTGGATAAAGTTGTCCATAAAATAATTTACTTCGGGCATATTGCGTGAGCGAACGTCGCTTTCAATGCTCTTTTTTGCCTTTTCAAACTCGGTATTGCCGCAACGGTGTTCTTCTAAACATTTGACGTAAGCCGCAAGCCTGTCCGCCGCCTTGACGATTTTGTATTCTTCGCTGTCCGTGTCGGGCTTGACGTAGCAGGTCAACTCCCCCTTAAGCTCTTCAGGCAGCATTTCCAAAAGCTTGTCGCAAGCTTTGTTTTCAAGCTCTTTATACGCGCCGTGAATGGAGTTGTTGAAGTACTTTATAGGCGTAGGCAAGTCGCCCGTCATAACTTCGCTACACTCGTGATAGGTTGCGTACATTACGCACTTTTCCGCGTCTACGCTGCCGCCGTATACCTTGTTTTTAATGAGCGCAAGCGCATGGGCGAACACCGCCACCTGCTGACTGTGTTCCATTATGTTCTCTTCCCTGACCGAGCGCATAAGCGACCACCTTTTAATGTATTTCATTCTGTCCATAAACGCATAAAAATTATAGGGCATATCAATCTCCTTGTGCCGTAATACTGCTAAGTAGTGACATTATATATTATTTTAATACAAAATTCAATTGACTTTAATAAAAAAACACAATATAATTTGTGTAACAAAATTAAATAACCGTCGTGGGTGCCAAAAGTTTAAACATTTTTCCTTGCTAAAGAGCAAGTTAAACTGTTAAGCTTAAGGCTGAGATTAGACCACCGAATCCGCAGCGTAATTGCTGAAGGAAAGACTAATACTTGTATGCACTCCGACTTTTTTTGCGGGGTGTTATTTTTTACGGCGGTTAAGGAGGTATTTTTAATGTTTTCCACTTCACTTTTGGCGGCGTAC
>CAMAHZ010000172.1 GCA_945834965.1 uncultured Clostridia bacterium
TGGCGGCAAAAAAGAGCTTTACGGGCACGTTTGAGCTTTCGACTTTCAGCGGCTCCTCGCAAATCGGGAGCACCTCAACCAAAACGGCAACGGTACAAACGACCGCGGCAAACTCCGCACCGACATTTTCGGGGTTTACCTATAAGGACACGAACACCACCGCGGCGGGAGTTACGGGAAATAATCAAATTTTGATACAGTCAGTATCAACGCTGCAAGTTACCGCGTCAGCGGCAACAGCCAAAAACGGCGCTACCATTTCGAGCTATTCTGTTTCGGCGGGCGGCTCGACAGCCTCAAGCACAACCGTAACGCTGAACGTCGGCAAGATATACACCTCGGGGACGGTGCCTATAATCGTTACCGCAATCGACAGCCGCGGCTACACTTCCTCGGCTACGGTAAACATTACGGTTATAGCCTATGAAAGCATAGACATAACAACCGCAATTATGCGGCGCGTAAACGAGGTTGAGGACGTAACGCAAGTAACCCTCGAGGGAGATATTACACCCATTAAGGTTAATAACGTCAATAAAAACACGCTGCGAAAGCTCTATTACCAGTATAAGAGGACGGACGCGAGCGCTTATAGCTCTTTGACCGATATAACGAGCTTTGCAACATTTACCGACAGCGGCTTTACGTTCACGTCGGACGAATGGTTAAGCCTGGACGCTAATTACTCCTGGTATGTGCGGTTTTGTGTTTACGATAACCTAACGGGCGACACGGCGACAATAACCGTATCGCAGGGCACACCCTTAATATCATTCCGCCGAAAAAAAGTAGGCATAAATAAGCGAGAGCCAACCCAGGCGCTCGACGTTGACGGCAATATAGCCGCAAACGGAGTTATAGTCCTGGGATATGCAGGGCACGTCGAGGGCGACTTTAACAACTACAAAAACGGCGGTATTTTCTTTGCACCTACAACAAGCGGAATAAGCAACGCACCGCCAGGCGGAGCGGGCTATCTCGAGGTACTCTCGACAACTGACGGCTTTAACCTTATTCAGCGTTACACCGCAACGGCGGCAGGCTGCAAGGTTTATATACGGTCATTTATCCTTAATACAAACTGGACTCCCTGGACGGAGAAATAAGCAAGGAGGAAACAATATGCAACTTACACACTCTATCGCGCTTGACTTTGGACGCGATACACTCCCTATTACGATTTTTGCAAAGCAGTACGACAAGGAGAGCCGCTTTGTTGAAATTGTGCCCCTCGAGTGCGGCAAGGATTACACGCTCGAAAGCGGAGTAACTGCTCGCTTGCAGCTTACAAAGCCCGACGGTCATACCGTACTCAAAACGGCAACGATTGCAAACGGCGTTATCAAAGTCGAGCTCACGGAGCAAACGCTCGCCGTCGCGGGTACTGCCGTTGCGGAAATCGGGCTTTACAAGGGTAACTCCCTTTTAAGCTCGCAAATTTTCTATATTGAAATTAAGCGAGCAGCTTATAACCCCGACGCACCCGCAAGCTCCGACGAATACCCCGCGTTAATTGACGCGCTCTGCAAGGTTGAAACCTCCGTAGGCTCTGCAAATTCTGCGGCAGCGGCAGCAAATGCAGCGGCAACGAAAGCGGAAACAGCAGCAGGCGGAGCTGATACCGCCGCGCAAAACGCAACCTCGGCAGCGGCAGCGGCAAACAGCGCCGCAAGTGGTGCGAACACCGCAAAAACGAACGCAAATAGCGCAGCCTCCGCAGCGAATACCGCAGCGGGAGCGGCTAACTCTGCGGCGGCAGCAGCTAACGAGGCAGCAGAGGCAGCAGAGGGCGCGGAAAACGTTAATATCTCCGCTACGCAAACGACAACAGGAGCGGACATTACCGTTACCAACCGAGAGGGAGAACAAACGACCGTACATATTGACACGCTTACAGCGGTTAATACCTGGGAGGATATTAAAAACGCCGTCCGCCTCGGGCTTGGCGAGAAACTCTTTCCCGTTGGTTACGAGTTTACCACCCTCGACGCTGATACTACGCAAAATATTATATGGGTTGTACGGGCACACGACCACCATACAGCGGCAAATAATAAGCTCACGCATACAATGACGCTTGAAACAAAGAACGTTTACAGCTTGTCGAGCGGGGCGCAAAAGGCGGTACAGTACGACGCGACCGAGGCTTTTTATTACGCAGAGCAGGAACTCGCGGCGGGTACCTATAATATCACGATTGCAAATCAAACCTGGTACCCCGCCGACAACGGCAAAACGTTTCAATTTGAGCTTACAAAGGCGCTCCCCGTGGGCGGTCAGCTCGTATTTGATATGACCTATAATGCTACCCTCGAGGGCAAAAGCGTTAAAAGCTATGCAAATAAGACTACGACAACGGCACTTGAAACCGTTACTCTTACGGAGGGCTCCGAGGGTACAAGCCTCGGCACAACAAACGGGAGCAGCCCTAACGTAAACCATATGCACCGCGCTATTTTCGGCAGCAATAACTACGCTCAATCCGCCGTCCGTCAATGGCTCAATAGCGCCGCCGTAGCGGGCTCGGTTTGGACTCCTACTAACGTATTTGACCGTCCCGCGTCCTGGGCGACAAGCTATAACGGTTTTATGCACGGTTTGCCCGCCGACTTCCTGGCGGTTGTGCAGCCTGCCGTACTTGCTTGCCGCACAAATTCGCTCTTTGAGGTTGAAAGCCTCGACGGTGCGGCTTTTGCTATCAATCAACTTTACAGCCTTAAAGTGGATAAGTTTTTCTTACTCTCCCGCCCCGAGATTTTCGGGGACTGGGACAGCGCAAGCTACAAAGACGGTACG
>CAMAHZ010000173.1 GCA_945834965.1 uncultured Clostridia bacterium
GAAGTTAGAAATCGAAATTATGGTCAAAAGTTAAATCCCCCCGACGGTAAAGTCGGGGGGATTTGTTATTCAAGCCTTTTCAAGCTTTGGTTTGAATTATGCTTCTACCATTGCATAGCAAAGGAATACGTTAGTGTCGCCTTTTGTTATTGTATGACTACCTGCTGCAAGGTTTTCAAGTACTACGGTCTTATCCGAACCGATAGTGTAAGACGTGCCGTCTATCTTAACCTTTGCGCCGGAAGTCGTGCTGTGGAACACGAGTGTTACCTTTGCAGTCGCGGTGGTAGTAAACGTAACGGAAGTTGAAGATTCCATCTTTACTGCAGTGGTATATGACTTACCGTCTACGGTGTATGCGCTTAAGCCCGTCTTATAGTTACCGGTTACGCTCGCATTTGCAGAAACTGCGTTCTGTGCAAATATGATATATTCCGTACCGGCGGAAAGCTCTGCAAGAGCCGCTTCTGCCGCGGTAAGCTTGGTTATATCGCCAACTACGGTCTTTTGGTCAGCCGTCAATGCGTCGTACGCAGTACGAGCTGCAGTAATTGCGGTTGCGTCTGCACGGGTTACGTCTGCCGCCGCAGGAAGAGCCGCAATCATAGCCTTAACGTCGTAAGGTGCGCTTGCCGCAGTAAGCTTTGCAATGCCGGAAGTTACCTTTGAGTAGTTGGTAACTTGAGTCTTCTGTTCGTCGGAAAGTCCTTCGTACATAGACTTAACGTTGTTATACTCTTCAAGCAAGCTTGTAATTGCTTCTTCGGTGGTTGCCGTTGCAGGGTCTGCAAGGGCGGCTATTGCATTGTTGATACCTTCAACTTCGTATGCTACGTATGCTTCTTCTGCCGCAACGAGTACGTTATAGTTGGTTACCAAAGCTTTCTGCTCTGCCGTAAGAGCGCTGTATGCGTTTCTTGCCGCAGTAATCTTAGTGCCGCTGTTTGCGTCTACCGTGCCGATTGCATTAATCAACTCGATTACGGGTGCGGCAACTAACGCGTTGTATTCGTTTGCCTTTGCGGTAAGCGTAGACGCGTTGGTTACCTGAGCTTGCAAGCTTGCGCTAAGCGCACTGTAAGCCGACTGAGCCCTTTCAATCTTAGCCTTGCACTCTGCGGTATTTGTAACCGTGCCGATATCGTCAATCAGTGCGATTACGTTTGCAACTCTCTCTTCGTTGGTAACGCCGCTCTTGAAGGACATTGATGATATCGTACCTTCCTTGGACTTGACGTTACTGCGGATATAGTACGTGCCTTCGTCAAGGCTGCCTGAGAAGGTGTTGTGAGCGATAAATTCGCCGTTCACGTTCGCAATTTCTACCGCGCTTGCGTTAATGCTAACTTCGGTATTTTCTGCAAGAGTGAATACTGCAAGTACGTCCTTACCCTTTACTACGCCTGAACCGTATTTGCCGTTTACGAACTTAACGCCGTCGACTTCACCGCCTAAGGTTGCCTTAGTCAGGTCGATTGTAAGCCCGGTTGAAGGTACGGTGAGCGCCTTTGAAGGTCTTTCCTTAATCATACTCGTATCTACTGCGTCGTAGTCGCGCTTGAGTACGCCTGAGTACTTAAGACATTCCGCACGGGCAGTTGCCGCGTCGGTCATATAGCAATCGCTGACCTTGTTTACGCTATCGTAGTAGAATAACGTCGGGTCGGTATCGAACGCCGAGTAATCGTACGTTGCGTAAGAGCACGTGCCCGAAACAGTCTTTTCACGGTCGGTTACTTCTTCGACGGTATTTGCGTCGGAGCAAGCAAAGTAGATATTGTTCCAACCCTTTGCCTTACCGCCGTTCTTGCCGTCGGTTACGTTCTTACAGCCGTCGTAGTAGTTGTTTTCGGTGTAGATATAGCAGTTAGCTCTCAACGAGTGAACGTAGGAAAGAGCAGGTTTGCTTATCCACGAATAAGGCGTAGTCGTTTCCGTCTGGTTGCCGTAAACGTAGTTGTTATAGAAGTGAATGTTTGCCTGTCTTGCAAGGGGTATACGCGAGCCGCATTGCCACCAAGTGTTGTGGTGATAGGTTAAGTTGAACTGCAACGAGCTGTCTGAAGAGCCTACAAGGTTGGTCTTGTGGCAGTATTCGAACCAGTTGTAAGCGCAGGTTAAGTACTGACCGCGCTTGAAGTCGCAGCTTCCGTCGCCTTCTGCCTTATCGCTTTCAGCAGGGTTAGCGCAGTGACCGGGCAAGAAAGTGTTGTGGTGAATCCAGCATCTTTCTACGGGACCGGTAATCGTCGTACCGTCCTGAACGCCTTCCATACCGAGTGCGTCTTCGGGATATTCGAAGAAGGTTATATTTCTCACTTCAAAGCTCATACCCTGGTCGCCGGTTGCGTCAGTACCACCCATAAAGTGAATACCCCAACCGTGTATCTGTGCGTCCTCGCCGACGCCTTCGATGGTTATATGCTGGCAGTTCTTCATACGAGCCATATGCCCGTTATCGCCGTTAGAGCCGCCTTCCTGCTCACTATTGTAAGCCGTGCAGCCTTCGGGCGTTTCTACCTTACCGATAATTCTTATTACTATAGGATTGTTGGTTATGCCCCTGAAACCGAGCTTACCGCCGTTGCCTGATTCGTCGTAAGTATTGCTGGGAACCTTGTTTGCGCTACTGTTAGCATTGTTCATAGTGTACTGAGCGTTATTCAGCCACCAACCGATACCGTCAGCGTCCTTGTTGTTCCACTTGTTGGCAACGTTACTTGCCGCACAGTAAGGAATCTGGAACATCTTAAGCTGTTCATAACCTGCAACGCCTGAATATTTAGCAA
>CAMAHZ010000174.1 GCA_945834965.1 uncultured Clostridia bacterium
CTGCCTATGCCGAGTATAACCGCCGCAATTATGCCGTTTTTAGCCGCCGGCACGCAGGTCTTCCACACCGCCTGATTTTTGGTACAGCCGAGAGCCAAAGCCCCTTCGTAATAGTGCATAGGCACGTTTTCCAAGCTGTTCTTCGTGACCGAAGTTACGGTAGGTAAAATCATTATGCTCAGCACTAACCCTGCAAGCAGTATACCCGAAGAAGATATAACCCCAAACGTTTTCTGCAAAAGCGGGTCAAGTAGCTCAAGCCCGAAAAAGCCGTACACAAGCGACGGAATTCCCGCAAGCAGATTGACGATTTGAGTGTAAATCTTTTTCAGCCACTTAGGGCAGTAGTACACCATAAACACCGCCGTAAACACGGCAAGCGTTCCGCCTAAGCCCACCGCAAACAGGGTTAAAACCAAGCTCGTCAAAATCATCGGGAGTATGCCGAACACGCTGTTTTCGGGATTTTCGTGGTCTACCTGCCACTTGTCGGTAAAGATAAACTTTAAAAAGCCTATCTCTTGAAAGGCAGGTACGCTCTCGATTAACACAAATATTACGATTGCTAAAACCGCCAAAATGGAAAATGCCGCAAAGGCAATAAAGATTGCCCTTGCGATGTTTTCCTTGGTAAAGACGTCTGCAATTTTTTCTTTGAAAAGGGGCTTACCCTTCTCTTTAGTATTCGTCTTTGACATATTATTCCTTATTTTAAGCTATTGAGATATAGCCGTTGGAAGTAACTACCGCCTGCCCTTCCGAGCCCATAATCCAGTCGATAAACGCCTTAGCAGCTTCCGAAAGCTCTGCTTCGGACTTGTAGACGATATTGAAAGGTCTTGCAAGCTGATAGGTGCCGTTCTTTACGTTGGCAGGGGTTGCCGCTACGCCTTCAAAGTTTAACGCCTTAACTTCGCTGTTTAAAGCACCCATAGAGATATAGCCAACAAGGTTTGCCTGTGCGTTTTGTTTAATCTTGGTCACTACCGAAGTCGTGGAAGAATAACCTTCTTCAAAGCCCGTTCCCGAGAAAAGGCTTTTAATTCCTACAAGCTCGTGGAAGGCGTCTCTCGTACCCGAACCGTCTTCTCTTGAAATTGCGCCTAAAATTTTATCCTGCACGGCGGTACCGCTTTCGTACAACGCCTTAACTTCCGCCTTAGTTACGTTCGTTACCGTGCAGGCGGTGTTTGCGATAATCGCAATACCGTCGTCCGCAATCTTTTTGGAAACGACGCCCGTTTCACTGCTCTTCAACCCACGGGAAGCCATACCGAAGTCGTTCTTGCCGTCCTTTGCGTCGGATACGCCCACGCCTGAGCCGCCGCCGCTGACGTTGATTTCAACGTTCTTGTTCTTTTCTTCGTACTTAGCCGCAAGCTTTTCCATAAGGGGCTGAACGGAAGTCGAACCCGTTATAGTAACCGTAGCCGTTTCACCACTATTTGAACAACCTGCAAATGCCGCCATACTTGCGCCGATTGCCGTAATGCAAAGGGCTGCCGCCAAAACCTTACTAATTCTTTTCATTTTACATTTAATCTCCTTTCGTTTTACTGATTAAAGTGTAAAATACAAAAGTAACAAATTCACCCCGTCACTTGTAAAAAAATTGTAAAATCGTAAAATTAAAAATCGCACGGAAAGATTATGCTAAAAAAGCACATTCTCCGTGCGGAATGATTAATATTATATTTAAAACAAAACGGTTAAAGTCGTTAAGACAACATTTAGCTATGGCTGTTTAGATATGCCCTTTTAATCTCTTCAGGCATATCGGGCGTTGGCAGGGGCGAAAGGTTTTGCTCGTTGCCGTCTTTTATAGCCACGTCGTAGTACCAACATTTGAATTTGAGCATATCCAAGGTTTTATTGAGCTTTTGTATTTCCTCTTCAACCTGCTTTTTCTGCTCTTCAAACAGCTCTTTGCGCTGTGGATATGTTGAACTTCCCTCTTTGCACCAGAGCATAAACTGTTTAATTTGCTTAATTTCAAGCCCCGACTTCTTTAAACACTCGATAACCCTTAGCGTCTCTATCTCCCTTTCCGTAAATTTACGTATGCCCGAAGCCCTTTCCATATCGGGGAACAGCCCTTCCTTATCGTAATAACGCAGAGTGGATATAGGTAAATTAAACATTTTCGATACTTGCCCTATGGTGTACATACATTCTCCCGTAACAAATTTTTTTAAGAATTTTTTAAAAACCCTTGACATAAAGTCAGGTTTAGGTTTTACAATGATTATAACACAATAAAATTTATTGTCAAGGAGATATTTACAATGGCTAAAAAGGTATTGATAATAAGTACGAGTTTGAGAAAAGGCGGTAACTCCGACACGCTTGCAGATAGCTTTTTGCAGGGTGCAACGGACGGTGGCAACGCCGTGGAGAAAATCAATCTTTGCGGAAAGACGATTAACTTTTGCAAAGGCTGTCTTGCCTGCCAGAAGATTAAAAAATGCGTGATTGCCGACGACGTAAAAGATATTATTGAAAAGATGAAAACGGCAGACGTGATAGTCTTTGCAACGCCCATATACTATTACGAAATGGCAGGGCAGATGAAAACGCTGCTCGACAGAACCAACCCCCTTTACGGCACCGACTATGCTTTCCGCGATATCTATCTTTTATCTACGGCTGCGGACGACGGAGATGGAATTGATTCAAGGGCGATTACAGGGCTTGAAGGTTGGATAGAATGTTTCCCCAAGGCTCGCCTTGCAGGTACGGTATTTGCAGGCGG
>CAMAHZ010000175.1 GCA_945834965.1 uncultured Clostridia bacterium
GTCGCACCACTGTGCATATAGTACAGGTTTTGCATATTTTCAAGCGCTATCTGGCAAATCTCGTCTTCGCTCTTGCCTTCTTCAAGCAGTTTATTTACGTAAACGGGTTTACCTACAACCATTTTACGCTTTTTTCCGCTTAAGAGATAGCCACTGTATACGGGCAAATCCACCTTGCGCATTTTGTAATACAGCTTTGCAAGCGCTATAAAACCTTTATTGAAAGCAATGGGCGGATTGAGATATCCGTTCGTAGAATCTTCGGGGAAGATTAATATGGGGTTATCGGTGTCTAAAATCTTACAGCTCGTCTTTAAAGAAGAAGCGAATCTGCCGTCGGTATAGGTAGGGATAAGCCCTATGCCCCTGTATATTCTCTTGGAAATAACGCCGAACACCGTCGCCACGAAAAAGGACTTAAATTTCCCCCAGTGCAGTTTTTGGCGGTAGAAAACGTGGTATAAATAGTTCCACCTTTCCCTGTAAGAACCAAACATCTCGTGCGCACCCCAGCCCGTGTATATAAGGGGGAAGTACATCTCGTACGTCATAGGTCCGTTTGCGCCTGCGTGGTTGCTTAAATAAATCGCCTTGCCCTCAAGCTCTGCGCCGCTCTCGTTTACAAACTGCGGACGCGACTTAAAAATCTTTAAAAATCCGCTTAACAGGCGCATACCTACGCCCCTTTTAAGCTTTACTTTGTATTGATAACTCTTGCTCACGTTTCATTTTTCCCTTGTGAAAAGTACTGACAAAGCATATTATAAATCATTTCACAATTAAAATCAACGGGTTTTTGCGGTGTATTTTATTACAGCCTACGCAAATAATATTACAAATTACGGCAGTTAATTGTCGGCGGCGTTGACAAAAGCAACCCCAAGTCCTATAATTATGCCGTTAAGCTTTTGGAATTTTAGTATGGACGATATAAAAAAAGTTAAATTTAAAACGGGTATGCAGGCGGCGTTTGCAAAACTGATATATTATTTTAACCGCCATATTAAGGGCGTTAAGGCGAAGAATAATCTGCGATACTCTACGGATAGAGACGGGCTGCATAAGCTGGATATTGCCTATCCGAAAGAAAAAAAGGACGGCGGTTATCCCTGCGTTGTCTATCTTCACGGCGGCGGCTGGACGGCTTACGATAAAAGCCTGTTTCGCTCTACCGCAAAGGAACTGTCGGTAAAGGGTGCGGTAGTTTTCAACTGCAACTATCGCCTTGCGCCCAAGAACGACTTTGCCGATATGCAGGCAGACGTTGACTTAATCGTAAGCTACGTTAAGCAAAACGCCCAAAGCTTTGGCGGCAATCCCGATAAACTTATCTTTGCGGGCGACAGCTCTGGCGCACACCTTTGCGCGCTATACGTAAACGGGGCGTTCAGTCAAAATCTGCCTATTGCAAAGTCGATAATAGGGTGCGTATATTTTTACGGCGTGTACGACCTTTCAACCGTCGGCGGCGTGGAATTTAACAACAAAGTAGCGTATACTAAGGCGGTTATCCCCCTTGATATGCCCGAAAGAGAGCGGTATTTAGAGAAATATTCGCCCATAAATTACATCTGCCCAACGTTGCCGCCCACGCTTTTTTGCAGCGGCAGGATAGACCCGTTGAATGCAGGGCAGACCGAAGTGTACTCTCGTGCGTTGCAGGATATGGGCGTAAGGGTTGAAAGGCTGATATTCCCCGTTGACGATAAGACGGCGGAACACAGGTTTATCACCTTTTCAAAGTGCGCCGCCGCCCAAAAATCTTTCTCAGCTTTCGGCGAATTTGTAAAAACGCTTGTAAACGGCGATAAACAATGATATAATAATAGCAGTTTTTAATTTTTTCGCGCCCCAACGCACGGCGGCTAAGGCGCAAAGGCAGGTCAAGTTTTGGAAAGGTACGTCGCTTTCGATATCGGGGATAAGCGTATAGGCATAGCCGTGTCCGACCCGTTTAACACCTACGCATTGCCTTCCGTGACCTATCACCGTAAAAACTTTAAGGAAGATATCGCCGCACTCGTCAAGATTGCCAAGGAAAAGGGCGCAACGACGATAGTGTGCGGCTTGCCCGTCAACTTCGACGGGTCGGAAGCGTTGCAGACGCAGAAAACTCAGCGCTTTATCGACGCGCTTAAAGAAGCGTTAACCATTCCCGTCGTGTGCGAAGACGAGCGGTTTACGACAATGATGGCACACGAAACGCTCATATCCGAAGGTATGCGCAGGGAAAAGAGAAAATCGTACGTAGACGCCCTTGCGGCGGCTAATATATTAGACGGTTATTTGCAGCGAATAAATAAAAAAGGAGATTAACTTATGGCTGATATGGAGACTAAGGAAGCAGAGATGGACGAAGACGGCATTATCGAGCTTTTGGACGACGACGACAACGTCGTTAAATTCAAGCTTGTGGACGTGACCGAATACAAGGGCGAAAAGTATGCGTTTTTACTCCCTGCCGAACCCAACGATTTGGTTGCGGAAGACGAAGTTGCCGTATTCCTGTTTAAGGAAGCAGAGCAGATTTTAGCACCTATCGAAGACGAAGAGCTTATGCAGGAAGTTTTTGACTTCTGGCAGAGCGAAGAAGACGAAGAAGAATAATTTGTTAAACGAGTTAAAATTTTAAAGGAGAAAAATATTATGAAGAAATTTTTAAAGGCCTTGACGGCTGTACTTGCAGTCGTTGTGTTGGCGGTTGCTTTGGTTGGTTGT
>CAMAHZ010000176.1 GCA_945834965.1 uncultured Clostridia bacterium
CCAAAACAATCGCGGAACATGATAAGGAAATAACAAATATCCATATCAATAACCATACAAATCTCAATATCGAAATTGGATGTATTTTTAATGGCTTATTCAAATTATCACCTCAATAAAAGAATCCTATTTTACCATAGCTCGGGATTAGTGCAGTTGGAGCATTATGCAATATTTTTATATTGTGTTCTATGCCGTCAATAATACCTAAAACAATTGTATTAAATAAGCTATAACCACCATTATAAGCAAATAACTTCATTAAAGTCTTACCAGTAATACCACCTATCGTTCCGTTAAAAAATTTAGTGTTAATTTGCCCTGCAACTTGACTTATGCTTCCTCTTCCTGTAAATCCCGGTAATTTGATCATTTTAGTTATTCCGGCTAATACAGCAGATAATCCCGCAGCTGCAAAAGAATTTAGGATAATATCTTTTGCTGAATGATTAGCCTCTCCTAACGCATTTTCAAGCCAAATACACGGTGATTGCCCCACGCATCGTACACATATTTTACTACAACTGCACCGTTGCTGTCAAGTATGGCTATCCTATACCACCTTTGCCACTTTGCCTCTATTTTAGTCAGATATATCGTTTTTCTTTGATTTCAACGCTTGATTATGAGAAGAATTACTGCTATAATAATTTTAGCATTATTCGTAAAATTTTTATTTTATACGAATAGTTTACTAAAGGATTTCTATGAAAAAGACGAACGACTATTATACTCAGAGAAATTTTGAAAATATTGAAGTCATAAATCGAATTTTGGAGAACGATTTACCTGAATTTTGCCTTGATTATTTTATGGCGATTGACAGTTTAACTTCTACCCTTACAAGGCTAAATTACGCTCACGACTTAAGAATATTTTTTGACTTTTTATCCAACAAGCGGTTTAATAAAAAGTCCGTTAAAATGCTAACTTTAGACGACCTTGAAAGCATTACCAACAACGATATAGAATACTTTTTGGTTTACCTGACCCACTACGTTTACGACGGCAAGGAACATTCCTGCAACGACAGAGCTAAGGCGAGAAAACTCTCGTCAGTCAGGGCAATGTTTAAGTATTTCTTTAACAAGGGGCAGATTGCTGTTGATAATTCGGCAAAAGTCCCTACACCCAAATTGCACGAAAAGCCCATTATCAGGTTAGACGGCAACGAAGTTTTCGATATTATTAGCACTGCGGAAAGCGGCGACGGCTTAACTGCACACCAACAAAGCTATCATAAAATTAACCGAATTCGTGATACTGCTATAATAACTCTTTTTTTAGGCACGGGAATTCGTATTAGCGAGCTTGTCGGGCTGAACAACGACAGCATTAATTTTACTGATAATTCATTTGTAGTAACCCGAAAAGGCGGCGGCAAATCTATTTTATACTTTGACGATAACGTTGCCGAAGCTCTTAAAAAATATTTTGAATACAAGGATGAGACAGATTTGACAGATTGCGCAGGCGGAGCACTCTTCCTTTCCACCCAAAAAAAGAGAATAACCGTGCGTGCGGTTGAAAATTTAGTTGAAAAGTACGCAAAAATCGTATCGCCTTTGAAGAAAATTTCACCGCACAAATTGCGTTCTACATACGGCACACAGCTATATAAGGCGACGGGCGATATCTATATCGTAGCCGACGTTTTGGGGCATAAGGACGTGAACACGACCCGTAAACACTATGCGGCTATAACCGAAGACTCACGCCGCTCCGTAGTGGGCAAGGTCAAGCTTAAACCCGAAGATAACGACTAATATTTTATGGAAGAAAAAATATATATAATTCAACCGATTTTATCGGATAACTACAAGAGAATTCACGATGAAGCCATTGCATTAATTGAAACCGCAGGCGGAATTTATATCGGCTCGTGTTTTCAAAATATTAAGGAAATTAATGCCGCAACCTTTATAGGTTCGGGTAAGCTTTCCGAAATTTACGACACGATAAAGGATATTGAAGATTTAACAATTCTATTCAACGGTGAACTCTCCCCTTCTCAAACGCTGAATATTTCAGCCGCGTTAGGCGATAGAAAAGTCATTGATAGAACTACCCTTATCTTAGATATTTTTGCGCGCAATGCGGTGACAAGCGAAGGCAAAATTCAAGTTGAGATTGCTCAGCTTAAATATATCTATCCCCGTCTTAAGGGCAAGGGCGCGGCGCTCTCACGTTTGGGCGGCGGAATCGGAACGCGTGGTCCCGGCGAAAGTCAGCTTGAAACGGACAGACGGCACATTGCCTACCGCTTAAAATACCTTGAAAACAGGCTTAAGGAAACCGAAGGCAGGCGAAAATTACAGACAGACAGAAGAAATAAAGAAAACGTTAAAACCGTTGCCCTTGTCGGGTATACAAACACGGGCAAATCGACTTTATTAAACCTTTTGACGGGGTCTGACGTGGTTTCTCGAAACGCACTTTTCGTAACGCTTGACCCAACCGCAAGAAAACTTATAATCGACGGAGAAGAATACGTTTTAATTGATACCGTTGGCTTTATTCAAAACCTGCCCCACTCTTTGGTCGAAGCGTTTAAATCGACCTTGGAAGTTGCGCTTTGCTGCGATTTAGCACTTTTCGTAGCAGATGCGTCCGACGACTACGCCCTGCAGTTTGAAACGACGCTTAAGACCTTGGAAGAGCTTGGGTTTGATAAACCATATATTAAGGTTTTAAATAAATGCGA
>CAMAHZ010000177.1 GCA_945834965.1 uncultured Clostridia bacterium
GGCGAAACAATTTAAATAGAAGTGGCTTCACTTCCATTGGAAGCAGAGCACCGACACCGTAAGGGTCGGTAATGCGGCTACTCGAACGGTTGCAAGCCCCGACAGAGTAAATTTAGGTGACGTAGCCTATGTCAAATTCAAATTATAATGATAAGAATACAGCACGTTGGATAGTGATATTTTTTGTCGCTATCTATTGTGCTGTATTTATTCTTTTAAATGGCATAGGCGTTGCCTTTGCTGCTGAAACGGGCAACATAATGCAGGACTTAAGCACGTTGACGGTGGACGGAAAGGCGTTCAACGTAGACGACTATCCTGCCGATGAAACGGGCAAGCCGCAGATTTTAGCGGCATACGAGCTTGGATATTCGTTCTATACCAACAATCAAGACGACTTCGGCTTATTGCTATACGTATACAACCCGTCGCAAATTTCGGTAACGGACGATAAAAGAAACGCCGTGCAGCTCAAGGTTGGTAGCGCAGAGCGTTACGATAAATACGCTCTTAAGCTTATAGAGCTTAGCGCAGACAAGCTCTTTTGCAAGTTTAAAGTGAATTTCACGGACGAAGAGAAGGAAACCGTTTTATCGTTCTTAGACCGTGACGGCAGACGTTACGAGATTAGCACAATTGAAATTTACGAGAGTGGCACGAACGCAACGTCGTATCCGATAGAGCGTGCATACGTATTTACGGGTTACGGCAAAGGCTACGGACAGACGGACAGCGAAAGCACGTTAAGCGGCACTTTGAACTATACGGAAGAAGGCGGAACGGAAACGGTACCGCTTGAAGTACACCATACGACGTGGCGACCTGAAGGAAGCGTTCAAAGTCCTGACTTCGGAACGAATGACGATTACGGAACAGGCGGTAGCGGCGGTTCTGGTAGCGGCGGCGGTGGCGGTTTCGGTAGCGGCGATAGCGATATTTCAAGCAAATATTTGCAGGACAGCATCCATTCCGTTTACTTTGCGGTACCAAACGAATTGGCGGCGCAATACGACTATTTAAACTCGGTAAAATGTGAGTGGTACGAAGCTTTAACTGCACCTATTTTAGTAACAGGCAATGCTGAGATATACAATGCGGTTCAAAATCTAATTGAATATCAAGCGTTAATAAACTCTGACCCATACTGCGAAGCACCCGAAGAGTTTGATTTTAGCAATTTCAATTATGCAATAGGCGGCGGCATTGAAAAACACGAATTAGGGGTAAGCAGAAACTATAATTATTTTTGTGAACTGACCCTAAATAGATTATTTAGTTACACTTCAAATGCGGTTATGCTTCCTAAAAATGAATTGAAAACAATATTTTGGAATATCTATGCTGGTGAGATTGACGTTGGTAATTATTCAGTAACTTCGGAAGAGATTGCAAACTATGCCAAAACCGTTCGACCGTTTTTAAACGACAATAAGGTTGCAGGGAAGTATCCGAGCTATCTTTTTGAGAATTGGGACACGGAAAAGCACGTTGAAGTAATACCCGTAGGTAAAACATATACGCTAACAAGTAAAAAAATAGTGCAGAGCTTTTGGGAAAAGATATTCGGAACAAGTCACGTTGAAAACAAAGAAGAATACAAACCAAACGCTATACAGGAAGTAAAGAGCTTAACAGGCGACAAGGCAAAGGACTGTGCAAACTACTACGTATCAGAGCGAGATTACAGCGAGTTTTCTGCATTTTATCAAGCTAATAAAGATAACGCAACGATTTATATGCTTAGATTTGCAGCAAGCAAATATGTGCAAATGCAAGCCGAAACGGTGGGCGAAACTAAAAAGCTTGGTATAACTTGCCGTGAAGTAATAGATACTAATTCCTATTTTGCACAGACAAAGACGTATCTGGACTTTGACATAATAGACCTTGAATACGTAAAGGACGATAAAAGCTACGTTCTGCCCGTAAATATGTCGCCTATAGACATATTCCCCGAAATTACACCGCCCGTCTATTGGGACGGACCTATAAATGACTTTTGGAAATACGGTTGCGGCATTATTGCAGGACTTATAGCTGTTTACGCAGTATACAAGGTAGCATTTAACATTATAAGGGGATAACACAATGGTAGGAAGCTTTATCATTTTAGCAATCGTAATAATCATACGCGTAATTGCGGAAACGCTTTTAACAAAATTCAGTTGGTTGGCACAGTGCATACCATACGTAAATTACGCTATATACGGTTTAGCAGGAGTATTTGTGCTCTTCGTCATAATTGCGGTTGTAAGAGCGATTTTAACGGTAGGTAGGAAATAAAATGGCAAAAAGTAAAAGTATTGCAGGAAAGATTATTACAAGTGCGTTAGCTCTTCTCGTAGTGTTAGGTTGCCTAATAACGGGTTGCGCTTCAAAAAATAACAGCAATATAACTGCAGGCAATAACGACGATAAAACTGTCGTAACCGAAGGCGAAAGTGCGGGTATGTCAATAGTTTCTAAAGCTATTCCATTAAACAGCTACGAAGAATACGACGTGTCTGCGCTTGCACTAAACGCGTACAATTTAAGTGTTACATACACGCCATCGAGCACAACACGGCAGGAAACAACCTATTCTGCAAAGTTTAAAGACGGTACGGACTGCTCTGCGTATGCAACTGTAAGTCAGAGTTCAGCAGGTTCCAAAACTGCAACCTTAACCATTTTAAAGCCGTTCA
>CAMAHZ010000178.1 GCA_945834965.1 uncultured Clostridia bacterium
GAAGGTAATGCAAACATGAGGGAGCTTTTGGGCGGCAAGGGCGCAAACCTTGCAGAGATGACCAACATCGGTTTACCCGTTCCACAGGGCTTTACAATCTCTACCGAAGCTTGTACACAGTACTACGAGGACGGCAGAAAGATTAACGACGATATCAAAGCTGAAATTATGAGCTATATCGACAAGATGGAACAAATCTGCGGTAAGAAGTTTGGCGACAAAGAAAATCCCCTTCTCGTTTCCGTACGTTCAGGCGCAAGGGCGTCAATGCCCGGTATGATGGATACCATCTTAAACCTTGGCTTAAACGAAGAAGTAGTCAACGCCATTGCAGAAAAGTCCGGCAATCCCCGTTGGGCTTGGGACTGCTACAGAAGATTTATTCAGATGTTCTCCGACGTCGTTATGGAAGTCGGCAAGAAATATTTTGAAAAGCTTATAGACAATATGAAGGAAGCTAAGGGCGTTGAATTCGACGTAGACCTTGACGCTAACGACTTAAAGACCTTGGCAAACCAGTTCAAGGCAGAGTACAAGGCTCAACTCGGCACCGACTTCCCCGACAATCCTAAGGACCAGCTCTTCGAAGCAATCAAGGCAGTATTCCGTTCGTGGGACAACCCCCGTGCAAACATCTACCGTATGGACCACGATATCCCCTACAGCTGGGGTACCGCAGTAAACGTACAGATGATGGCGTTCGGCAATATGGGCGACGATTGTGGTACGGGCGTTGCATTCACCCGTAACCCCGCAACGGGCGAAAAGGGTCTTATGGGCGAATTCTTAATGAACGCTCAGGGCGAAGACGTAGTTGCAGGCGTTCGTACGCCTATGCCCATTTCAAAGATGGCAGAAGTTCTTCCCGACGTTTACGACCAGTTCTTAAAGGTATGCGAAACGCTTGAAAATCACTACCGCGATATGCAGGATATGGAATTTACCATCGAAAAGGGCAAGCTCTATATGTTGCAGACCCGTAACGGTAAGCGTACCGCAGCAGCCGCAATCAAGATTGCTTGCGACCTTATCGACGAAGGTATGATTTCCGAAAAGGAAGCGTTAATGCAGATTGACGCAAAGTCCTTGGATATGCTCCTTCACCCCCAGTTCGACCCTAAGGCTTTAAAGGAAGCTGACAAGAATAACGTAGTCGGCAAGGGTATTGCCGCGTCTCCCGGCGCCGCTGCAGGTTCAATCGTGTTCACCGCAGAAGACGCAGTTATCGAAGGCAAGAAGGGCAAGAAGGTCGTTCTCGTCCGTTTGGAAACTTCCCCCGAAGATATCGAAGGTATGAAGTACTCTCAGGGTATCTTAACCGTTCGCGGCGGTCAGACTTCTCACGCGGCAGTCGTTGCACGCGGTATGGGTACCTGCTGCGTATCCGGTTGCGGCGATATCAAGATGGATGAAGAGAACAAGCAGTTCACTTTAGCAGGCAAGGTTTATAAGGAAGGCGACTCAATTTCCTTAGACGGTTCAACCGGTAACATCTACGATTGCCTTATCCCCACCGTTCCTGCTGACCCCAATTCAGGTTACTTCGGCAGAATTATGACCCTTGCAGATAAATACAAGGCTTTGGGCGTAAGAACCAACGCAGATACCCCTAAGGATGCAAAGCAGGCGGCAGCCTTCGGCGCACAGGGTATCGGTCTTTGCCGTACCGAGCATATGTTCTTCGACCCCGACAGAATCGGCGCATTCCGCGAGATGATTTGTTCGGATACGAAGGAAGAAAGGGAAGCGGCTCTTGCTAAAATCGAGCCTATGCAGCAGGCAGACTTCGAAGGTCTTATCGAAGCTTTGGAAGGTCAGCCCGTAACTATTCGTTTCCTTGACCCCCCTCTTCACGAGTTCGTTCCCACCGACGAAGCCGATATCGAAGCGCTTGCAAAGGCACAGGGTAAGAGCGTTGCTCAGATTAAGCAGATTATTTCCGACTTGCACGAGTTCAACCCCATGATGGGTCACCGTGGTTGCCGTTTAACCGTAACCTATCCCGAAATCGCAGTTATGCAGACCAACGCAGTTATCAAGGCTGCAATCGCCGTTCAAAAGCGTCATCCTTCCTGGAACGTAGTTCCCGAAATTATGATTCCCTTAGTTGGCGAAGTTAAGGAACTTGCATTCGTTAAAAAGACGGTCGTTGAAACTGCAGACGCAGTTATCAAGGCAAGCGGTTCAAATCTTAAGTACGAAGTAGGTACTATGATTGAAATTCCCCGTGCAGCTCTCACCGCCGACGAAATCGCAAAGGAAGCAGAGTTCTTCTGCTTCGGTACCAACGACTTAACGCAGATGACCTTCGGCTTCTCTCGTGACGACGCAGGTAAATTCCTTCCTTCATACTATGCAGGCAAGATTTATGAGAGCGACCCGTTCTCCCGTCTTGACACGGTAGGCGTCGGCAAGCTTATGGATATGGCTGTCAAGCTCGGCAAGAGCGAAAGGCGCGACCTTCACTGCGGTATCTGCGGTGAACACGGCGGCGACCCTTCGTCCATCGAATTCTGCCACAAAATCGGTCTTGACTACGTTTCCTGCTCGCCTTACCGCGTACCCATCGCAAGGCTCGCAGCAGCACAGGCTAATATCAAAAACCCCCGCAGTATCGAAGATAAGGTAGATAAGGTGGTAGAAGGTATCAGCAAGGGTATCAAAAGCCTTTTCGGCAAAAAGA
>CAMAHZ010000179.1 GCA_945834965.1 uncultured Clostridia bacterium
CGACCGCGGCGTTGGTTGGGAAGATTATTTTAGTTAAATCTATTTTAAAAGGAGAAATAAAAAATTATGGCAAAAAGCAAAAGTATTGCAGGTAAGATTGTTGCAAGCGCTTTGGCGCTGGCAATTGCGGCAGGCGGCGTGAGCTTGCTTGGTTATACGACGAGAGATACTAACGGTAATTGGTTCGGAAGTTTCCATTGGGCGGACAATAACATTACTGCAGACGGCGGCGACAATACTATCGTTGATGACGGTGAAAATAACGGTATGTTGATGGTATCGAAGGTTATTCCTTTGAATTCTTACGAAGAGTACGGAGTATCTGCTTTAGCGGAAAACGCATATAGTTTGAGCGTTACATATACGCCTTCGAATACAACGTATCAGGAAACGACCTATTCAATGAAATTTGCGGACGGGTCCGATTGTTCGGCTTATGCAAGCTTAAGTCAAACTGCCGTGGGTTCAAAAACCGCTACCTTATCAATTTTAAAGCCTTTTTCAAAACAAATTATCGTTACGGCGTCCTGTAATCGTAATACGGCAATCAAAGCAACAACGACCGTAGATTACGTCGGCGCTTGGCAGTTAGATTTAACGCAAGATAGTATTGGTTCGCTCGATAGCGATATTGAAGTTATCTGTAACAGTATGGCATATGGCACTATTGAGCCTGGCTTAAATAATGCATTTACGTTGACGTGGCACCTTGGTGAATTTCAAACTAAGATGAGCGCCAAAGGTTATAATTTACCTGCAACCGTTTCGTATACTTGCTCTATTAATGAAATTGGTTCAAGTTTTGCTGTATGCAATTTGTACGACGTCATTTTTGAAGCAGGTGGTTTGAATTATTCTGATAAGAATACAAGCGAAGGGCAAGCATACTGGGCAGCTGCAAGCTCAGTTATTCTTAACGGTCAAACCCCTGAAGAAATAGGTGCAAGAGATATATTCAATTACTCAATAGTTTCTCATAGGACATATAACGGAACGACGTATTCCGATTATAACTGCCAAAGCAATAATTCTTTTACGCTTAACAGTTATTATGGTTTTGAAGTTCCTGCACAGTCTATGACTACAAACACGCCTTCAATAATTACAGGTTAAGGAGACTTTAAACAATGGCAAAACGTTATAAAAAGAATGACACTCTTTTAACGGTTATAGTTGCAATACTTGTTGCAATAATTTTAGGCGCAGGCGTACTCATTATCGGCTACGTCAGTCGTAACGACGAAGGGAAATGGTTTGCAAATTCCGACCTTGCTTCCTGGCATTGGGCAGACAGCAAGACCAACGACGATAACGGCGGCAACGGCAATAATAACGGGGGCAATAATAACGGCGGCGATAACGTAAACGAAAAAACGGAAAGCAACGTCATTATTTCGGAAGAAATTTCTAATAGCGGCGTAAACGTTTACAGCGCAGTATTACCCCGTTCAGCCTATGCCGCAAACGGTATATCTGAAAATGCCGACACTGCAATTAAGCTCACGGCAACCATTAAGCCCGACTATGCTTATAACAAAAAAGTTGTATTTACTGCGAAATGGAAGAACGCTTCGTCTGCTTGGGCGCAAGGAAAGATAGTGACGGATTACGTAACAATCGCGAAAATTAGCGACCTTGAAGCTAACGTCGTCTGCAAGCAGGCGTTCGGTGAACCCATAGAAATAACCTGCACTATCGAAGGTACCGACATTAAATCGACTTGCACGGCAGACTACTTAAAGAAGGTTACAGATATTAACGCTGTTTCAGGTATTACCAAGCAGGCAGACGGTTCCTACCTTTGGGTTTGGAATAATTACGAAGTGGGCGAAGATATATACGGCGAATCGCCTGCACCTTCGGTAACCTTTAACACGGTTTGCAATGGCGTTGGAACTAAAGACGAAGTATCTTCAGATACTTCTAATCAAAGCGTTAAAATAGAGTTTAGCTCTCAATTAATCAATGCATTAAGCGCATTGCCGAGCGTAACTTCTCAAACGTTTAATACATTAAATGTTGACTCTACCAACCTGTTTTATTATGAAACGCCTATTGAAGGTAGTAGATATCCTAACTTGTGCTATGGTTTAATCGGCAAGTTAAATTGCACAGGTAAGATTATTAATTGGGACGATTACGAGTCTATTTTAATTGAACAAGGCTATGCAACCTTACTAACGAAGTGCTTAAGCACAGGCGTTGACTTTAATATAACGGTTACTGCAGGCAACCTTACTAAGACGTTTAACGTAAACGTTGTAGTAGCGGCGGAAAGCGTTGAAATTCCTTCCGATATAGAGTTTTAAGATATTATGGCGGCAAAAACGATTAAAAGAATAACTTACATATTAATAGGTTTCATTTTAATTTTGTTAGGTGGACAGGCTTTTCTGCCCACCTATGCCGCTGTAAAAAACTATTCTAACGTATTGACAGACCTGAAAAAGGACGAGAGCTTCAATGCAGGCGACTATAAATCGGTTGCGGACGATTACAGCCTGCAGGTCATTCAAGTAGCCGAAAGCACGGACGGCGAGTTATTTTTGTACACCTATCAGCCGTGCCAACTTACAAATTATTTAGTTGCAACGTCGGTGAATATGGCATTAAGCGAAAGTGTGGACGGTACCGAACTTTACGACCTAACGCTTTTAAGCTCTTCGGGCGTTTTCT
>CAMAHZ010000180.1 GCA_945834965.1 uncultured Clostridia bacterium
CGGCTGAAACCGCACTTATTTTGGTCGGCGGCGTGGGTTACGAAGTCTACTGCTCGGGCTCGGCGTTTTCCAAAATGGCGCAGGGGCAGGAGTGCGAGCTGTACACCTATATGCAGGTCAGCGAACAGAACGGTGTAACGCTTTACGGCTTTTCCGACTTAAAGGAAAAGGCAATGTTCTTAAAGCTAATATCCGTTTCGGGCGTAGGACCTAAAATCGGGCTTGCCGTCCTGACCTATATGGACGTCGCCCAGATTGCAACGGCGATTGCAACGAACGACGTAAAAGCACTCTCAAGGGTCAAAGGCTTAGGCAAAAAGACTGCGGAAAGGCTTATTTTAGAGCTTAGGGAGAGCGTTGCGTCTATGCCCGTTTCACCTTCTGCGGACGGCGGCGTAGTAATGCCCACGCTTTCAAGCGGAGACGAAGATGCAATAGTTGCGCTCACTTCGCTCGGGTTTGCCCGTTCGGAAGCGGAAAAGGCTGTTTCACGCGCAAAGAGTAGCGGTGCGGTTACCGTTGAAGAAGTCATTATGACGGCTTTAAAGGGTATGTAAAATTAAAGGGAAAGAAAAATGTTTGACGAAGAAGACGAATACGGCGTAGAAGAGAGATTAATTCAAAGCACTAAGGGCGAGTACGACGCGGAAGAAAACGCGTTGCGCCCTAAAACGCTTGACGCTTACGTCGGGCAGAGCAAGGTCAAGGAAAACTTAACCGTCTATATGAACGCCGCAAAGAAAAGGGGCGAAGTGTTAGAGCACGTCCTTTTGTACGGCGCGCCCGGCTTGGGCAAGACCACGCTTGCGCACATTATCGCCAACGAGATGGGCGGTCAGCTTAAAATGACGAGCGCCCCTGCCATAGAGCGCAGCGGCGATTTAGCGGCGTTGCTTACTAATTTGAACGACGGCGACGTGCTTTTTATTGACGAAATTCACCGCTTAAACCACAGCGTTGAAGAAATTTTATATTCCGCTATGGAAGACTATGCGCTCGACATTATCGTCGGCAAAGGACCAAGCGCAAGGAATATCCGTTTTTCGTTAAAGAAGTTTACTTTAATCGGCGCAACTACCAGGGCAGGTATGATTGCTAACCCCTTAAGGGACAGGTTCGGCATTATCTGCCGTCTTGAGATGTACACCCCTGCAGAGCTTGAAGAGATTATCACACGCAGCGCAAATACTTTGGGTATCGCCATAGATAAGGATGCGGCAAGGGAAATTTCCACCCGTTCAAGGGGTACGCCCAGAATTGCAAACAGGCTTTTGAAAAGAGTCAGAGATTTCTCAACCGTAAACGACAGCGAAAAGGTCAATATATCCGATGCAAAGTTCGCCCTTCAGAGAATGGAAATAGACGGTTTGGGGTTAGACGAAACCGACCGTGCTATCTTGCGTGCCATGGCGGAAAAATTCGACGGTAAGCCCGTAGGGCTTGAAACGCTTGCGGCAACGGTAAACGAAGACGCAGGCACGATTGAAGACGTATACGAGCCGTACTTACTGCAACTCGGCTTTATCGCAAGAACGCCAAGGGGCAGAGTTATTTTAAAGGGTGGTTACGAACATTTAGGCTTGAGCATAACCGAAAAGCAGAAAAAACAGCTTTCAATGTTCGATAAACCGCAAGACTGATAAATCACGTTAAAATTATGCAATATAAAAAATCTGATTTTTACTATGAATTGCCGCCCGAGCTAATTGCTCAGACGCCTGCTCAGCCGAGAGACAGCTCTCGACTTTTGGTGTATAACAGGGCGACGGATACGATTGAACACAGAATATTCAGGGACGTAACCGACTATTTGAAAAAAGGCGACGTGCTCGTCATAAACAACACTAAGGTTTTGCCTGCAAGAATGTTTGCCCACACCGAACACGGGGGTCTTGTTGAAATTCTCTTGTTAAAGCGCAAGGATAAGGACACGTGGGAAGTGCTTGCAAAGCCCGGTAAAAAGTGCGCAATCGGCAAAAAGTTTACAATTTGCGATAAGCTTTCCTTTACAGTAGAAGGCGTAACCGACAGCGGCGAGAGAATAATTCGTTTTTCCTACGACGGCGTCTTTGAAAATATCTTAGAAGAAGTCGGCTCTATGCCCCTGCCGCCCTATATCAAGGAAAAATTGCAGGATAAAAACAGATACCAGACGGTTTACGCAAAAACCGACGGGTCAGCCGCCGCACCCACGGCAGGCTTGCACTTCACGCCCGAGCTTTTAGATAAAATCAAAGATATGGGCGTAGAAGTGGTAGAAGTCCTTCTCCACGTCGGGCTCGGCACTTTCCGCCCCGTCAAGGAAGATATAATAACCGACCACAAGATGCACAGCGAGTACTTTGAAGTGTCCGAGCAAGCCGCCGCAACTATCAACAGGGCTAAGAGCGAAGGGCGCAGGGTAATAGCCGTCGGCACGACTTCCGTCCGCACGCTTGAAAGCGCCACGGGTGATGACGGTATAGTCAAGGCAGGTCACGGCGATACTTGTATCTTTATCTATCCGCCCTATAAATTTAAGTGCGTAGACGCGTTGATTACCAACTTCCACCTGCCCGAAAGCACTTTAGTTATGTTGGTTGCCGCCCTTGTCGGCAGGGAAAAGGTGCTTGAAATCTACAATACGGCGGTGGAGAATAGGTATCGCTTTTTCTCCTTCGG
>CAMAHZ010000181.1 GCA_945834965.1 uncultured Clostridia bacterium
TACGGCGTTTTGCGCAGTTTGTCGTAAAATGCCGTATGGTGTCAATCAAAATTTTTAAAAACAGCGTCAAAATATTTGTGTTTTTAAAAGTTTTAATATATAATAAAAATAACGCACAAGGCGCTATTATAATTGCAGCCCCAAAAAGACGTAATATGGATAGCTGCGACGCCTACTAAGGCGTAAGTTATCATTAAATAAAAAAAATAACAGGAGAAACAAAAATGGCAAAAGCTAAGTATGACAACAGCAAGCCCCACGTTAACATTGGTACTATCGGCCACGTTGACCACGGCAAGACCACTCTGACCGCAGCTATCACTATGGTTATGGCATGCAAGGGTCAGGCACAGAAGATGAGATACGACGAGATTGATAAGGCTCCCGAAGAGAAGGCTCGTGGTATAACAATAAACACCGCTCACGTTGAGTATCAGACCGAAAAGCGTCACTACGCTCACGTTGACTGCCCGGGTCACGCAGACTACGTTAAGAACATGATTACCGGTGCCGCTCAGATGGACGGCGCAATCTTAGTAGTTGCTGCAACCGACGGTCCCATGCCCCAGACCAAGGAACACATCCTTCTTGCTCGTCAGGTAGGCGTTCCTTACATCGTAGTATTCCTTAACAAGTGCGACCAGATGGACGACCCCGAACTTTTGGAACTCGTTGAAATGGAAATCACCGACACCCTTGAAAGCTACGGCTTCACCGGCTGCCCCATCATCCGCGGTTCTGCTCTTAAGGCTTTGGAAAAGGCTACTTCCGGCGCATCCGACGCAGAAGTTCTTGCATCTCCCGAAGTACAGCCCATCTTAAAGCTTATGGACACCATCGACGAGTACATTCCTACTCCCGAAAGAGATACCGATAAGCCCTTCCTTCTTCCCGTTGAAGACGTATTCACCATTTCCGGCCGTGGCACCGTTGCTACCGGTAGAGTAGAAAGAGGTGTTGCTCACGTTAACGACCCTGCAGAAATCGTTGGTCTTATCGAAAAGCCCGTTGGCACCGTTATTACCGGTCTCGAAATGTTCCACAAGAGCGTTGACGAAGCTATCGCAGGCTTCAACATCGGCGCACTTCTTCGTGGTATCGACAGAAAGGGTATTGAAAAGGGTCAGGTTCTTGCTAAGCCCGGCACCGTTAAGACTGCTACCAAGTTCGAAGCTCAGGTTTACGTTCTTAAGGCAGAAGAAGGCGGCCGTCACACTCCTTTCTTCAACCACTATCGTCCTCAGTTCTTCATCAGAACTACCGACGTTACCGGTTCCATCGAACTTCCCGAAGGCACCGAAATGGTTATGCCCGGCGACCACGTAACCATCACTGTAGAGCTTATCAAGCCCGTTGCAGTTGAAGAAAAGCTTAAGTTCGCTATCCGTGAAGGCGGCAGAACCGTTGGTTCCGGCGTTGTAGCAAAGCTTCTTGGCTAATTAATCGCAAATTTCAAAAGGCGTTTGTGCGTTTGCATAAACGCCTTTTTTCTATCATTTTTTTTCGTATTTATTTAATATACAAGCCTGATATTTTAAAAAATTTATTTAGCGGCTTGAAATAGCAAGCATAATGTAATATAATAAAGTTAATATCAGGCGATATCTACTGCATAAAAAGGCGGTGCGTTTTAATGAAATTCATAGCAAAAATTATATTATCGCTCGTATCCATTATCGCCGTAGTTGCGATTGCGGTGCTTGGGGTATACTTATACGTTCGTTCATCATTCGGGATAGATATATTCAGGACGGTAGGTCAGCTTAATACGCTGAACGAAAGGGTGGACGAGAGCATACTTTGCCCTAACGCCTTTTCGGATTCGGATATGCAGGGAGTTATGAGCGAAGTCAACGGCTCTGTTGAAAACTTAATTACGTATTCCGAGCAGGACGGCTATTCGGTTACGTTAGAAAATATATCGAGCACGATGGGCAGCGATATAAAGCTTTCGGATAAGCAGGTCGGCGCGCTGATGCAGACGATTATAAATCAGGTGACGAGCGACGGAATCAGCGTTGGCGGAAAGAGTATGCCTATAGAGTTAAAGCAGGTAAAGTTTTCCGAATTGTCTCAAGGCAAAGTAAACGTAAACTGCGTCGTCAAGTTGGACGTAACGCCGTTCAAGGCAGAAATGAAGGAGTTTCCGTTTAACTATTTAAGCAAATACGTTCCCGATAATCTGTATTTATCGTCATCCGTTACCGTCGTTAAGGGTGGCGAAGCGTTTGCATATACTACCGAAAACGCCGTATTATCCGCAAATAATCTTAGCGTCAGCGATACGCAGGACTTGTTCCACACCTTAGACGTCGTCCTTAAAATCGGTAGCGCAAGCGATATGGCAGAAAAGCTATCGACGACCCTTATCGGTACGCTTATAGGCAGTCAGTCGCAGACGGGTTTTGCCTATTCGCTAAAGCCTATCGGGGCAACCGACTACGAGTTTATTTCCGTATCCGACCAAATCTATTTCACGGTTAAAAAATAGAGTTAATCACCATATATATAGGGGGCAAATAATGAGAAAACTCAGATTAAAGAGCTTAATACTTGCGCTTGCGGCGGTTGTTATTGCCGTGCCCGTATTTAGTTCGCCCGCGTTTGCAAACTCGGGTCCCCCGTGGGAAGAAGGCGTAACTTCTGCGGGCATACATTG
>CAMAHZ010000182.1 GCA_945834965.1 uncultured Clostridia bacterium
TTTGGTCGAGGCGACGGGATTCGAACCCACGACCTTATGGTCCCGAACCATGCGCGCTACCAACTGCGCTACGCCTCGGCGTTATAGACTTATTATATTCTTATTTAACTTTTCAGTCAAATAAAATGGTTACGTTTAAAAAAATTATACTTGGTTGCGGCTTATTTTCTTTACGCAAAACAAGTTTAGTGTTATAATAATCGGGTAAAATATAAGGAAGGGACTAATGATGAGCGAAGAAAAAAAATATCAACTGTCGCAAAAACAAAAGATGCTCGGTGCGGCGCTGTTTGCAAGGCACGTAAGCAGGGAAGCAATGGTTTCAATTATGATGGTTTTGGAAGACGACGAACAGGTTGACGATATGACTTGGTTTATGAGTCAAAACCCCAACGTGGACGAGAACCAACTCGTCGCAGTTGCATACCAAATCGTAAAAGACGCAAATCAAGGGAATTAAAAATGGATAAGTTGAGATTAGAAAAATACGCTAAATTAATAGTAAAATGCGGATTAAATATTCAAAAGGGTCAGGAAGTCGTAGTTCAATGCGGGCTTGACCAACCTGAATTCGTTGCAACGGTAGTAGAAGAGTGCTACAAGCAGGGTGCTTCGAGAGTAAACGTCAAGTGGAGTTATATGCCCGTAAGCAAAATCAACGCCATCTACAGGTCGCTTGAAACCATGTCCGAAGTTACCGCCGTCGAAGAAGCGGAATGGAAGACGAGAGCTGAAAAGCTCTCCTGCCTTCTTTGGCTGGATTCCGACGACCCCGACGGCTTAGCCGGCACCGACAACGAAAAGCTTTCTAAAGCTAATATGGCAAGATATCCCATAATCAAGCCCTATCGCGACGCTATGGAAAACAAGTATCAATGGTGTATTGCCGCAGTACCCGGCAAAGAGTGGGCAAACAAGGTTTTCCCCGAACTTTGCGACGAAGACGCTATGGAAAAGCTTTGGGAAGCGATTTTAGACTGCTCAAGGGTAGACGACGACCCTATCGCCGCTTGGGAAAAGCACAATAAAACGCTTGCCGAAAGGTGCGAATTTTTAAATAACTACCGCTTTGACAGCCTTGAATATAAATCATCAAACGGCACTAACTTTACCGTAGGTTTAAACCCTAAAGGGCTTTTCTGCGGCGGCGGAGAGACTACACTCGGTTCAAACGTTTATTTCAACCCTAATATTCCTTCGGAAGAAGTGTTCACTTCCCCCGTTAAAGGCAGGGCGGAAGGTATCGTCTATTCGACTAAACCCCTTTCTTATCAAGGCAAACTAATTGAAAACTTCTGGATAGAGTTTAAAGATGGTAAGGCTGTTAAAGTCGGCGCAGAGAAGAATTGCGACCTTCTTGAAAAAATGATTGCTATGGACGAAGGCGCCGCATATCTCGGCGAAGTTGCCCTAATCGCATACGACAGCCCCATAAACAATACGGGTATTTTATTCTATAACACTCTTTTCGATGAAAACGCAAGCTGTCACTTGGCGCTTGGCAGGGGCTTTTCAAACTGTTTGGAAGGCTATGAAAACTACACCAACGAAGAGTGTGAAAAGATGGGCATTAACAGCTCTATGATACACGTAGACTTTATGATAGGTAGTAAGGATATGTCTATCGTCGGCGTTACCAAAGACGGCGAAAGGGTGCAAATCTTTAAGGACGGAAACTGGGCTTTTTAAAAAGGCAGCTAATTGAAGTTGGTTTCAAAAATCAGGCACGGCGTTTGACCGTGCCTTTTGTTATATTTTTTTGGTATACAAATTTACAAAACTAATAATAAATGCTATAATTATCTTATCAAGTATGGAAGGTTAAGAACGTGCAGAGCGAAAAACAACTAAACGTAATAGTCAAAAGAAAGACGGTCAATATCGAGATTGACTCGATACTCTATATTCTAATGAAGAAAAAGATTGCCGAAATACACGTTTCGGGCGGGGGAGTGTTTGAAACGAGAACGACCTTTGCACAACTTGCACCCCGACTTGACGAGCGATTTATTCTCGTGTGCAGGGGGTGTATCGTTTCGGTTTTGGCTATACATAGGATTGCCAAGAAAATAGAGTTAAACAATGGCGAAACGCTTGAGTACACCGTAAGAAAGAAAAAGGCGATAGTGGCTCAATACCGCCAAATGCAACAGAAGATTTTCAGTGGTATGTGCAACGACGGCGTCGTTTTAACCGATGAAGATTATCGCCGCCACTACGCAAGTTTCGATAATATGCCCTTCGCGTTTACCGATATAGAGATGGTGTTCAATCAAGAGAGCCGTGCGGTCGACTGGATATTCCGCTACGGCAACGAAGCGCTTGCCAAGCTGGAAAAGACGGATTTGAAAGGGCTTATAGGTTATTCGTTCGGTACGGTTTTCCCTAATATGGACTCTAAATGGCTGTGCTGTTACGAGCGAGTCGCCCTATACGGCGAAACGCTGGAGATGATAGATTACAGCCCCGAAATAGATACTTATATTAAAGTCATTTGTTTCCCCACGTTTAAGGGGCATTGCGGCTGTATACTCTTCGATTTAAAGGACATCAGCTTTACGAGAAACAGCGACGACGCCGATAAGGCTCTTAAAATCTATTTAGGAAAATCACTTGAGCAGGATTAAGTTTTAGTTAAAATCGTTTAAA
>CAMAHZ010000183.1 GCA_945834965.1 uncultured Clostridia bacterium
CCGTCGGGTAAAATAGCCACGATGGTCTTGCCGGCGTACTCGTCCTGTTTGGCAAGCTCGATTGCCGCGTGTGCCGCCGCACCCGAAGTTATGCCGACCAAAACGCCTTCCTTTTTGCCGATAAGCCTTGCCGCCGCATACGCCTGCTGTTCGTTTACCTGCTTTACACCGTCGTATATGCCCGTATCAAGCACGTCGGGGACGAAGCCTGCGCCTATGCCCTGCAAGCCGTGGGGACCGGGGTTGCCGCCCGAGAGTACGGGCGAGCCTGCGGGTTCAACCGCAAACACCTTTAAAGACGGAATACGCTCCTTTAAATACTTGCCTGCGCCCGTAACCGTACCGCCCGTGCCTACGCCTGCGACGAATACGTCTACTTTGCCGTCCGTATCTTCAAAGATTTCGGGACCGGTCGTATTATAGTGTGCGGCAGGGTTGGCTTGGTTTACGAACTGCCCTGCGATTATTGCCGACGGGTAGGACGCCTTAAGCTCTTCCGCCTTGGCGATTGCGCCCTTCATACCCTTTTTGCCGTCGGATAAAACGAGCTCTGCGCCGTACGCCTTCATAAGCTTTCTGCGCTCTATGCTCATCGTTTCGGGCATGACGAGAACGACTTTATACCCCCTTGCCGCCGCAACCGACGCAAGCCCTATGCCCGTATTGCCCGAAGTGGGTTCGATTATAACCGTGTCGGGGGTGAGTTCGCCCTTTTTCTCGGCGTCGTCCAAAATGGACTTCGCCACTCTGTCTTTGACCGAGCCTGCGGGATTAAAAAGCTCTAACTTGACCAAAACCCTTGCCTTTAAACCGAGTTCTTTTTCTATGTTGCTAAGCTCTACAAGCGGCGTTTTGCCGATAAGCTGTTGTACTGAAGTGTATATATTTGCCATAGTTTTATTTTCCTTTTATTTTTTTAATGTTCTTCACCTTATTTGGGTTAACGGCTTTGCGTAGATGCGAGCGCGTCAACGCAAACTACGCTTTAACGCCTTTGTAATCTCAAAGGCTCCTTTCGCTCCGTTGCGCCTCCTCTTCCCACAAAAACTTCTTTTTGTGGGAACCCTGTTTCGACGATACTTACGCGAAGTATATACGCAAAGCGCCTATTTATTACTTAATACTTTCAAACGCTTTATCCAACGCGGATAACAGGTCGTTAATGTTCTCAGTGCCGATTGAAAGGCGGATAGTGTTGGGTTTAATTCCGCAGTTTGCAAGCTCTTCTTCAGAAAGCTGAGAGTGGGTTGTGCTTGCAGGGTGGATAACGAGCGACTTTACGTCCGCAACGTTTGCAAGCAGCGAGAAGATGGGAAGATTGTCGATAAACTTCTGCGCTTCCTTTGCGCCGCCCTTGACTTCAAAGGTGAAGATTGAGCCGCCGCCGTTGGGCAAGTACTTTTTGTACAGCGAATGCGAAGGCGAGCTTTCAAGCGAAGGGTGATGAACGGCTTCCACCTGCGGGTGCTTGGAAAGGTATTCCACCACCTTTAAGGCGTTAAAGGTGTGCCTTTCAAGCCTTAACGAGAGCGTTTCAAGCCCCTGCAGGAAGATGAATGCGTGGAAGGGCGATAAGGTTGAACCCGTATCACGAAGTAAGATTGCCCTGATATAGGTTGCGTATGCCGCAGCACCGCAAGCGTCTGCGAATGATATTCCGTGATAACTAGGGTTAGGCTGAGATATCCAAGGGTATCTGCCGCTTCCCTTCCAGTCGAATTTGCCGCCGTCGACTATTACGCCGCCGATTGCCGTACCGTGACCGCCTATGAATTTGGTTGCGGAATGAACTACTATGTCCGCACCGTACTCTAAAGGTCTTATAAGATAGGGGGTTGCAAAGGTCGAATCCACGACGAGCGGTAAGCCGTGCTTGTGCGCAATCTTTGCAATTTCTTCTATATCGGACAGGTCGGAGTTGGGATTGCCGAGCGTTTCGATAAAGATTGCCTTAGTTTCGGGGCGAATCGCCTTTTCAAAAGAACCTTCTTCATAGGGGTCTACGAAAGTCGTAGTGATATTGCCCGTTAAAGGCAGGGTGTGCGCTAAGAAGTTGTACGTTCCGCCGTAGATGTTCTTTGCTGCCACGATATGCTCGCCGCTTTTAGCCAGCGCCTGAATAGCGTAGTTGATTGCCGCCGCGCCCGAAGATACCGCCAAAGCCGCAACGCCGCCTTCCAACGCGGCTATTCTTCTTTCAAATATATCCTGCGTGGGGTTGGTCAGTCTGCCGTAGATGTTGCCTGCGTCCTTTAAGCCGAACCTATCCGCCGCGTGCTGACTGTCGTGGAACACGTAAGAAGTCGTCGCGTAGATGGGTACAGCCCTTGCGTCGGTTACGGGGTCCGCCTTTTCCTGTCCTATATGTAACTGTTTGGTTTCAAAGCTCCAGTTGTTGCTGTTGTTAATATCAAGTGCCATGTTAGTTGGTCTCCTTTCGTTTTTGATGGCTCTATTATAACAACTGCTTTGCTATTTGTAAAATACTTAAAAAATATGGTTAGCCATAGGTTTAACCTATGGCAAGCATGGGGGCTTTTAACCGCCTTTCAGGGCGTAGAACCGCCCTATTAAATTATTTAACGCCTAAATATCTCTTAATTTCTTCTATATAAGAAAGGCAGATTTCGGAAAGGTTTGT
>CAMAHZ010000184.1 GCA_945834965.1 uncultured Clostridia bacterium
AAAAATCGAAATTTTGTCGCTTTTTAACTCTTTTTGGAATTATTTATCATACTGAGTAATAATTTTTTATGACAACATTATAAATTCCTTTGACATCGGTGAAATTTGTATGTATAATTTATATTGTACAAATTTTTGCTTTTTGCAAAAACGTACCCCCAAAGGCGGTTGTTGGTGTTATACACTATTATAAGACGACCGCTGACAGAGTTAAATATGAAGCATAATTCCAAAATCAAGAAAATCGTATTTTCGTTCCTGACCGCAGCTTGCATATCGACTGCGGCGTTCGGCGTTGCAGGCTGTATGCCCAAGTCCGTCGACAAGAGTGAACCTACGGATAAAAACG
This sequence comes from uncultured Clostridia bacterium, assembly GCA_945834965.1. GTDB lineage: Bacteria > Bacillota > Clostridia > Christensenellales > Borkfalkiaceae > Coproplasma. The sequence goes on from CAMAHZ010000184.1 coordinate 350, forward strand.
TACGCAACGCAAGGCTTGCGCCCCCCACGGACGGAAGTTTGCCCACGGCGTATTCGGCGGTCGAAAACCTTGCCTATATCGTCGGCAAGTTCGACAGTCAGACTCAATATCATTCCTATACCGAAGGCGTAACCGTTGCGGCGATTGCAACGCAGACCACGAAAAACTGGAAGGACTATAAAGACGGCGTTCTCGTCAACAGCGACATAACGTTCTCGTCGATGGTCAAGGGCGGCACGCAGTCGTGTACGGTGTTTGGCAAGGACGAAGAAGGCAACCCCTTGGCGGACACCTATTTCCGCACGTCCGAAACGCCTAACGCAAGCACGACTTCAACTTCGGCAGTCTGGAAGCAGGACGCACCTACCTATTTTTCTGAAAACGGCTATTTATACACCTACGGCTTTTTGCCCAACGAGTTGTTTAACTATGCAGTCAATTCTGATACCGTCATCTCTGCGGACGAAATAAAGGTAGAGAGCAACGGCACCTATTCGCTCACCTTCACGCTCGACCCTGTCGGTTCAACCTTCTTCTATCAGTTCGGTATGAAGACGAGGGGCGGTCTTTCAGATTATCCCGAGTTTGAATACATTGAAATTTCCTTAAACTTCAACTCCGATTGGCAGATTAACACCTGCGACGTGCACGAAGTTGCAAAAATCAATAAGGGTATAGTGGTTAGCTCTGTAGCCGACTTTACTACCGTCTACTACTACGGCGAAGACCATTTCGATAACGAACACTTCGGCTACTACGATAGCTACTATAAAAAGTATCTCGGAGACGGCTCGTTGGAGAACGGCGGCAACGTCGACGATGAGCTCGTTATGGACGTAACCAACGTCTTATCCAACGGCTTTGCAACCGTCTTAAACGGCGGTCAGCAGTTCGAAATTTCTGCAAACTTAGGCAACAACAAGTACGTTGGCTACGTGTTCTTAGGGCTTGACCTTGCCGACATTGCAGGTTCAATCAACGTCAAAGCAAGCTTAGGTAAAACGCTTGATACGCAGAACTTCTACGTTGAATTTGCTAATGGCGAGCTTTCGGCTTATTACGGCGAAGACTTTGGTCTTTACGCAAACCTTGCCGCAGTCAAGCTCGAAACCGAAAAATTCGGCGAAGTAATCAATAAGATTACTCAAGCTGTTTCAAGACCTTCTTCTAATGCTGCTCAGTCCGACGGCGTAAGCGACGGCGCCGAAGAGAGCGCGTCCGACCCTTTGACCGAGCTTATGAACAGTATGGTGCTCGTTGCGGGCGAAAATCAAGCAACGCTCACTTTAAAGACGGACGATTTGCTCGGTTTGGGCATCGGCATAGACGCAAACTTAGTATTCGGTATCAGCGGCAACACCATCACCTTCAGGGGTGCCGATATCGGCGGACTTTCGCTCGGCGGCGAAACGCTCGACTTAAATCTCGGTCTTAAAACGACTACGGCTCCTATAATTTCCCGCAATCCCGAAAAGACTCCTGCGGATTTAGCCGATTACGTTGCGGATATCTATTCGCTTCTTAATTCCGACCTTATCAAGGTAACTGCCGAACTCAACGGCGATGCGGAAGGGGTTGCGCTCTCTGCGTTAAAGGGCGTAAACGTTAAAGTCGACGCCTATGCAGATTTAGGCGGTATAGCGGTGGGCGCCGACGCAAGCGCTTCATATACGTATAACGGAAACACGATTTCCGCAAAGCTCAACGTCATTTACGAATACAATCAAAATACGGGTACATACGGCAACGCATACTTAAGCTTAAAGGAATTGAACGGCGCAAAGTACGATTTAAACGTGCGTTGCGATATTAAGGAGCTTGTAAGCGGTATTTCCGCACTTTTAAACACCGCAGGTGCGGCAAGCACGTTTGAAACGGGCAAGTTGGTTTCCGTACTCAACAGCGCGCTTTCGGCTAATTTCTCTTCGCTTCTCACCGAAATGTACGCCGACAACGCAAAGATTAAAATCGGCGTCAGCGTAGACACCGTTTTGGATATGCTCGGCGTAAACGCAGGCGTAAAGTTCGGCTCTTGCGAGCTTACATATGCAAAGGGCGAAGGCGCAAACGGAGGCTGTCTTTCCGCAAGCCTGCCTTCAATCGGCTTTAACATGGGCGTTTGCGGCGTAGACGGCGAGCTTGAAACGCCCAACGACGAAGATTATTTAGACCTGTACGATATTCTCACCGATATCAAAGCGTTTATAGACGTTAAGACGGTGGCGGTCGGCTTATCGTTCGACGGTTCTCA
>CAMAHZ010000185.1 GCA_945834965.1 uncultured Clostridia bacterium
TCACTTTCCCCCAACGCCATACAGCTGCCCTTTACACCGTTGCACTTTGCCGCCATTTTGCGCGCCATTAGGCGCAAATCGTCGTCGGTGGGGTTGATACCTAAACCCGAAAGCGTGGTTGGCATACCGATTGATTTAAACCACTCTTCGCAGGCGTTTATGCCCTTGAGCGCAAGCTCTTCTCTCGTGCCGTTGGGTCTTACGCACATTACTTCTACGGCGAAGCGGTGGAACCTGTTAAGGCAGTTTTTATAGACGTACCTTGCCCAACTGCCCCATACCGCGGTGAGCGCCGCACCGTGCGCCACGTCGTAAAGGGCGGACAGCTCGTGACCAAGCCAGTGCACTACCCAGTCGCCGCCGTCCGTACCGCACCCCGTAAGCCCGTTATGGGAGAGCGATTCCGCCCACATAAGCTCTGCACGGGCGTCGTAGTCGTTGGGGTTTTGCAACGCCTTTTTGGTGGACGAGACGACGGTAGTCAAAAGCGCTTCGGACATCTTATCCGTAAGCATCATATTTCCGCCTGCGGCGAGATACCTTTCCGCCGTGTGCATAAATATGTCCGCACCGCCGCACGCAGTTTGGTAAGGTGAAACGCTCGTTGTCAGTTCGGGATTTAAAATTGCGAAAGTCGGTCTCGTTAAGTCACAGCTCAAGCCCCTTTTTTCGCAAATTTCGTCGTTGGTTATAACCGAAGAATTGCTCATTGCGCTGCCCGACGCGGATATGGTTAAGACCACGCCCACGGGCAAGCACTTGACCGCAACGCGCTTGCGGCTGTAAAAATCCCAGACGTCGCCGCCGCCCGCTACGCCCAAGCCGATTGCCTTTGCGCTATCGATAACGCTGCCGCCGCCAACCGCCAAAATAAGGTCTACGTTTTCGCGTTGGCACAGGGATATGCCCTGATTAACGAGCGAAAGACGGGGATTAGGCTGAACGCCGCCAAGCTCCGTATACTCTGCGCCCGCACGCTCGATTGCCCACTTAACACGCTGTAAAAGTCCGCTTTTTTGCGCACTTTGACCGCCGTAGTGCAACAGCACCTTTTTAAAGCCGTACTGCTTTAAAATTTCGTCAAGCTTTTCTTCGCTTCCCTTGCCGAAGTAGACGGCCGTAGGCGTATAGTAAAAGAAATTATTCATAATAGTTTCCCCCGAAAATATCATAGCCTAATTATATCACGCCCTTTTGCAATAATCAATAGCAAAAAATAAATTTAGTTAAAGGCGATAAAGCGTGCCTAAAACGTACTTAAAAGCGTTTGCTTTTGACCGCCGTGTGTAGTAAAATTATGCCGTAGCACGAAATTAAATGCAGATAAGTTTATTATTTGGAGAGATAGCTTTGAAAAAGAAGATTTTGGTTGTTTTTACGGGCGGCACGATAGGCAGCGAAACGGAAGGCGAAAACGTCTCTTTAGACGTTAAGAGCAGAAAGCTGCTCATTTCCGCCTACCGCGCGAGAACGCACGGCGATATTGAGTTTGACGAAGTTTCACCCGTAAACGTTTTAAGCGAAAACGTTCAGCCTTCCGACTTGAAAAAAATTTACGACTGCGTTGCCGCCGCGGATACTTCCCTTTACGACGGCGTGATTATCACGCACGGCACGGACACGTTGTGCTTTACGGTCAACTGGTTTTCGCAGGTGTTCTGCGACTACCCCCTGCCAATCGTATTCGTCTCTGCGCTGTACCCTTTAACCGACAACCGCTCTAACGGCGTAACCAACTTTTCGGGCGCGGTGGACTTTATTGAAAAGACGGGCTTGCACGGCGTTTACTGCGCTTTTGCAAACGAATGGGAAAACTGCAAAATCCACTTGGGCTCACGCCTGACCTATCCTTCGGAAATCAGCGGTCACTACTACTCGGCATTAAACGCCTACCTTGCGGAAATAGTCAACGGCGAAGTCGTATTCAATCAATCGCCCTACCTGCCCACCTTAGAGCAGATTAAAAACAACCGCAAAAAGGGTTGCGACCCCGCGCTTTCGGGCGGCGTTATTTTAATCACAATGCGTTCGCTTTTGAACTTTGCCGTATACGATTTTGACGAAGTCAAGCCCAACGCGGTAATCATAGAGCTTTCGCACAGCGGTACGATTTGCACGCAGGGCGATAATTTGAACTTTTTGCGCTTTGCAGATTATTGCAAAAAGTGCGGCGTAGAAGTTATAATCGGACCCGTTATGAGCAGGGCTAAGGTGTACGACAGTATGAAACACCTGCCCGACAACGTTAAAATTTCCTACGATATGACCATTGAAATGACCGTTGCTAAGGTTATGAGCGCACTCGGCGCACACCTTGACGCCGACGCATACTTTGACGACAACCGTGCGTTTGAGAAGATTAACTTCCCTCTTTAAATTTTTTACACGCACTTTATTTCAGCCTTTTCGGCGCGGCGAAAGAATTTCGCCGCGCCTTTAATTTTTATGCGAATAAATATGAATTATACCTTATTTGGGGTAAACGGCTTTGCGGAGATGCGAGCGCGTCAACGCAAACTGCGCTTTAACGCCGTTTGTGCAAAACCCCAAACGGCAACCTTGCTCCGTTGCGT
>CAMAHZ010000186.1 GCA_945834965.1 uncultured Clostridia bacterium
TTCCGGGCGTAGCTCTCTTCAAAAACAAGCTTTTCGTTTAGGTAGCTGGCGTATTCCTGCAGAAGCTCCGTCGTTTCCTTCTTAGCCTGTTGCGTCGTGCTTTCCTCTGCCTTGTCGAGGATGTCTTTCTTGCCCGTGTCTATCTCGCTGTTGTCGTTGCTAAGCTCGTCGCGCCTCTTCTGAATGACGTTAAGCATTTCGCCTATAGTCTTGCAAGCTGCTAAGTCTGCCTGTATCTGCTTGTAGAAGTCGGAAAGAACGGTTTGCTTTGTCGTTTCCGCTATCTCGTTGTTTATAAGCTGGAGCTTACGCAGGTCTTCCGCTGTCTTCTTAGCCTTGTTGCTAATTTCGTCGCGATGCTTCTGTAGGAAGTCCAGATAGCTTGTGCCTTGCTTAAGTAGTGCCGCAAACTCTTTTTCTGCTGCTGCCCTAACGGTTTCGTCTTCACTCTGCGCCCACTTGCTATATTTTGCGTAAAGTGCCTTACGTTCGTCGAGCATCTTTTTGTACGGGTCTTCCGTCTTTCCCGTGCCGCTACCGCTTCCGCTTCCGCCATTCGGGTTTAGGCTCATGCTATCTACTATTTTCTGCTGTGCTTCTATCTCCTTCTTAAGCTTGGCGCGTTCTGCGCTGGTGGCTGCGTTCTTATAAAGCCCTTGAAGGCGTTGCAGTTCCTTCTCGGCTGCTGCTACGCTTCCTTCTACAGCCTTGTTAGTCTGTTGCCCTATCTGCGCTAATATGGCTTTTTCCTGCGCGTTAAGCTTTACAACCATATCCACGTATTTTTGTACTCCAGCTTGTAATTTAGTAACTACCGCGTTCTGCTTTAGCCATTCCTGTGTTACTTCCTTGTGTACTCCGTATTCTACCTTTCCCGTCTTCTCGTTCTTAAATAAGCCCGTAGAGTATTCGTATTGTTGTATGCCGTCTAATTTCAGCTGCTCTTCTACAATTTCCTTGTATTTCTCGCTTGCTGTCGCCATTGCCGCGTTTGCCTTTGCCCTCAACATGAAGGCTTCTACAACCTTCGCCGTATTCCTTACAAGCAAATCTTCGGCTTCCTTCGCGTTGCGAACCTCCCATCCTAAGCTGCTAAATTTGTCCGCGTTATCCTGTACCCACTTTTCGCGCTCCTTCATCGAACCTGTTAGGCTCAACCATTCGGCTTGCAAAGCCATGTAAGCCGCCAACGGTTCGCCCGAAGCTTCCGCTACCTTCTTGTTAAATTCTTCCTGTGCCTTCTTTGCTTTTGCTGATTCGCTGCTGAACTTGGAAATAAGTACAATAATAGCCGTAATAGCTGCGGAAAGCCCCAGCGTAAGAGTAGCCATTAAAGCCTGTGCCGCTACGGTGGAAATACCCAAAGCCGCCGCCAAACGTGCGTTAGCCGACGTAAGCGCGTCCTTAGCCTTAGCCACAATAACAAGCATAAACGCACTATCCTTGTTAATTGTGTTGTAAACCTGCTGCAAGCCCATCGTTATGCTCATAAGGCTCTGTACTTTTAGCATGGCTTTCTGTAGGTTCTCGTTCTCGCCAATAAATAGCGACATTGCGCCCTGCGCCGCCGTTATTGCGCCTGTCACTCCCGAAATACCACTAATAAAGCCCTGTAGCTTCCCGTTATCGTGTGCTAATATACGCGCCTGTGTTGCTGCGTCGCCCAAAGCGTCAGTAAGCCTTCCTGCTTCCTGCTGCATCCGCTTGTACTCTTCCGTTCCGCGCTTGCCGTCCGCTTCCATTAGTGCAAGCTGTTCGCGGCACTCCCTAAGCTGGCTACGGATGCTTCCGTGCGCCTGTGCTACTTTGGTCGCGTCGTCGTACTGCCTTCTAATAGCCGCGTCTTCTTGGTCTAACTCGTCGTAGGCTTCGCGTATCTTCGCGCCTATTGCTTCCCATTGCGTTACCTGACGTTCTAAAGTGTGTACCTGTTCGTTAAGCTGGCTAAACTCTTTGTCGTTGCCGCTTTCAAACGCCGCGTTCCGCGCTGCCTTCAACTCTTGAAGCTTCGCGGTCATGTTTTCGTAGGTCTTCGTCCATGCTACGTCGGTCTTGTCTAAGTCCGTCCGTGCTTTGGAAATGGAAGACGTAATAGCGTTAAAAGCGCTGTCTATATCTCTGCCGCCTTTCTTCACTTCGCCGCTAAAGTTCTGCATACTGCTTTTGCTTTGCTCCAATATGCGTAACAACTTGTCGTTAGTTCCGCTTATCTCGAAGGAAATGCCGCCGCCATGTATATTCATTTTCTTATCGGTTTAATTTGTTAATCAAATTAAGAACTTCGCCAGCGTTGTCTTCTGTCAGCTTTATCTGCGTGTCGCCTTTTTTTGCGCCTGTTTCCTCAACGCTGGGCGCGTCTATAAGCATCCTTTGTACCGTACCCCACGAAATGCCGTGTAGTAAGTAGTCCAACGTCCAGCCGAAGTGCGCACAAACCGAGCCCCGGCGTCCGTATGGGCTTTTTAGTCCTGTTGCTCTATAAGATGCGTCGGGTCGCTGGTGCGTGTTGCGCTCATCAATCTTATAGAGTTTATAAAATCCCCTAAGTTGCTGACGTTGGTAAT
>CAMAHZ010000187.1 GCA_945834965.1 uncultured Clostridia bacterium
TACGCTTTGGTTATGGTTAAGGTGTAGGTACCGCTTGCCGCAGTAGTATCTTTCATAAAGCATTTCAAAGTTAACGTTTGATTTGCTTCCAAAGTTACCTGATATCCGCTACTAATCCATTCTTCGTCATATTCCGAACGATACTCCGCAACGTCACCCGTAGCATCAAACGAGATTGTATAATCACCTGCTTCGGTTGCGGTGAACGTGTATACGTCACCATTCCAGTTATCGGTAACGTTTATGGTGTTCGCGCCAACGATAAGAGTGTTACCTGTTGTTTCACCACCGCCGGAAGTCTGCTTTGTAGCTGTGAAAGAGGGAGCCAAAAGCGTGATTTGGTTATTGGATACAACAACGGTGCCGTCGCCAAGCGTAAATTCAATATAGCTTGCAGCGTCGCCGGATACACTGAACTTATAGGTACCGTTAGTCAAAGAAACAAACACAAGCTCCATGTCGGGCTGTACCCTACCGGAGTTAAAGTTATAATATATTTTATTATCCTGAAGAGTGATGGTTATAACGCAAGCCGTACCGTAGAAATCAAACTCATAAACGTAAGTACCCTGCTGTTCTGCCGTGAAGAGGTCGGTTTCTTCTTCGCCGCCGCTTGATGAGCCTTCTTTTTCAGCAACGTAAGTTTTATATATACAGTTTACAGCATCAGAGGTTACTTCCATATTACCGTCACTGTTAAAGCTGAACGTCAATTTACTTGCAGTACTATCCTTGAAAGTATAAACTCCGTTTGTAACTGACACGAGCGTAAGCTTTTCGTTTGTATTATAAGGTCCGGTTACGGTTAAAGAGTCAGCTGCAACAACATAAGTAACGTTACTATAAACGTACGTACCAATCTTGTCTGCGCTGAAGAGGTCGGTTTCTTCACCGCCGGTAGAACCGCCGTTAAGCCTGTTGTTGTATTCTTCCTCGGTTTCGAAGTAAACGGTTACCTTACCGAAGTCCCAACCGGAATTGGGCGTTGATACTGCAACCACGACTTCAGTACCGGTGGTAAGGTCTGCCGAATAAGTAAGACCTGCCTCTTTTACTACAAATTTCCAGGAGCTTGTATCATAGTACGAACCATATTCCACGCCGTTAACGTTATATACCAAACATTCCTTTCCGGATTCCGTCCTCTCGGAGCTGGTTACCGTAACGTAGTACTTACCTGCTGTTTCAACGGTGCCCTTTACGTAATAGGTTTCGGAACCGTCGAACGCGGCAATTTCATACTTACCGTCGGTGAACGAAGCGTATTCGATAACAACTACGGGCTCGGTTTCGCTGTAAGCTGCGGTGAACGCATCCGTCTTATAATAATCGTCAACTGCGATAAGCGAATTTGCTTTAAGGTAAACCGTCTTGCTCTTACCGCTTGCTATCCGCAATACGGCCTCGCCGTAATTGGTTACCTGGTGGTCGATTACCTCGGTAGAGATACAAACTTCATTGGAACCTGCAGTGAAAGTATACCAACCGGTAGCTGCAACCTTGTAGTATGCATAGCTTGAATTGAATACGTCGGTAACAGCATTATTGTTGACCGTTCCGTCAACTTTAATCTCAGGGAATGACTGTACGGTGAGTGCAAGGTCTGCAATCTTTGTGGTTTTATCAGCCTCATAAAGTTCAACCGAAGCCTTGTCTGCACTTACCTTTAACAGGTAGTTGACAGGGTCGTAATTGCTGTTAACGGTTTTGACAAGATAGCCGTCGGTTTCGTTGCCGCTGATAAGTTCAACGACCATTCCGTTGAGCGTATAACGATAATAGCTTTCACTGCTGTTTGCTACAAACTTGTAGCTAACCTCTATATTATCTGCGGTCATGTAATATGTATATTCATCTACAGGCAATGCTTCGGGCACTTCTTCAATCGCTTCAGCAGTCCTTGTAAAGGTTGCGCTGACTGCGTTGTAGGTAACTTCAATCGTAGTAACAGCGTTGTCCTCCACCGTCTTTGCCACGAACGACCAACCCTCCGTGCTGAACGTGTTGTAAGCAACTGGAACGCTGGTGGCGTCCTTTATGGTAGTTACAGCAGCCTGGGTTACTAAAATGTAACCGTCTGCGGTAATGGAAATCCTGGTTACCGTGCTGTCTCCAAATGTAAGCGTACCTTCGAAAACGCCTGCAAACGTTTCGATATCTTCCGCTATGATTTCGGGCATAGGCAAATAATCTTTACTTACAGTACCGTAACCGCCCTGATAGGAAATGGTGTAGCCCGTTGCGGTCTTGGTTAATGTATATTCCTGCGACTGATTGCCAATGGCGATGGTGAAAGTTGCGCTTAACGCGTGAGTCGTTTCGTTCTCGGTTACAGCAGAAAGGGTGTATTCCCTATCATTGTAAATAATCTTGCTGTTTGCAAGAATTTCAAACTCTGAAGCATTGTTTGCGTTATAGTACTTGCCGGGCGCAAAGAACAACGCCTTGCACTTATCGCACTTGCCGTTATTATCTGCGTCTAAATGAGCTTCGGTCGTTTCGGTCAAGTCGCCCTTTTCGCAGGTGATGCCGTGAGTGCCGTCGCCCT
>CAMAHZ010000188.1 GCA_945834965.1 uncultured Clostridia bacterium
TGCTTTGGCTTGACCGGATTCTATTTTAAAAGGTTGGGTTGGAGTCAAAGAAATTTGGCTCCAACCTCTTTTAGTAAAGGAGAACTTTATGACTAAGTATTCAGATTTAGAATATCTAAGACTTTCTAAAATACATAAAATTCTCTACAAAATTGCCTGCTTTTTTATAGGGATACCCGGCTGGTTTGTCAATCTCGGCAAAAAGATAGGTCTTTTCTTTAAAAATTTCGGCATAAAAGTCAAGGACAATTTTGTAGATATTTATAAAACTTTTAAAGAAGGTGACTATAAACCCCGTCTTTCATTCGTCATAATGGGTTTTGGCAGTTTTGCACGCAAACAATATCTTCGCGGTGTAATGTTCTTGCTGTTTGAAATAATTTTCATTGTCTATATGGCGATTTGGGGCGGATTCTGGATGTCTATGTTGGGCTCACTCGGGCATCAGGGTGCGGAAAAGATATACGACGATGTGCTTGATACCTGGGTAACCATTTACCATGACGACTCGTTCAAAATTCTTCTCTACGGTATATTGACGATATTCTTTATAATCGCATTTATATACACCTGGCGCTTAAACGTAAAGCAGAACAGGATATCTGAAGAGATATTAAAGTCGGGCAAACCTTTAAAGAGCAGTAAGGACGACCTTCGTTCACTCATTGACGACCAGTTCCACAAAACTCTGCTCGCCCTGCCTATGACGGGTATTATGATTTTCACCGTTATGCCGATGATATTTATGATACTCGTTGCGTTTACCAACTACAGCGGTAAATTTGACGGTAAGAATAACTTGTTTAGTTGGATAGGCTTAGAAAACTTTAACAAGATGCTCGGCTGGTCAGGCGGTGGCGTCAACTACGCCGCAACCTTTGGCGAAGTTCTTGCCTGGACTTTGATTTGGGCATTCTTTGCAACGTTCACCAACTACTTCCTTGGTATGTTGGTCGCAATGATGATAAACAAAAAGGGGATAAGGCTTAAAAAGGTTTGGCGAACGATACTCATCGTCACCATAGCAATACCCCAGTTCATTTCCCTTTTGTACGTATCGAAGATGTTCGCTCAAGACGGTATCATAAACGGTCTTTTGATGAGTTGGGGGTGGATAGATAAGGCAATTCCGTTCTGGACAGACCCCGTACTTGCAAGGGTAATGGTAATTGTAATAAACATATGGATAGGTATTCCATATTTAATGCTTATTGCAACGGGCATACTTATGAATATCCCGCAGGATTTGTACGAATCTGCAAGGATAGACGGCGCAAACGCATTCCAGCAGTATATGAAGATAACCCTTCCGTATATGCTGTTCGTAACGGGGCCGTACCTTCTCACCAGCTTTATTTCAAATATGAACAACTTCAACGTCATCTATCTTTTGACGGCAGGCGCACCTAATAATCCTAACGCAATGTCGCCCGGCGGTTCGCTCGGCTATACCGACCTGTTGGTAACTTGGTTGTTCAAGATTGCCGTAAACGATAGTGAATTCTATATGGCGTCAGTTATCGGTATACTCGTGTTTGCTGTAGTAGCGGTAATTTCGCTCGTCGTTTACAGCCTGTTGCCGTCTACAAGAAACGAGGAGGATTTCCAGTAATATGAGTGAAATTAATCAAGTAGAAACTCCCGAAGTTGTTCAGGTTGAAACTCCCGAAGTAAAGACCCAAAAAACCAAGAGACATATGGGGCTAAAAACCTCAAGGGCGATAAGTAACACCGTTATTCATATCGTTCTCGTAGTAATGAGCGTTCTATGGCTTATTCCCTTCATATGTATCGTATTGCAGTCGTTCAGGGTTGAATCGGCTCATATGGTAGGATATGTAGTGCCGCATCAATGGGGGTTCGATAACTACGTAAAACTCGGTCAAACCGACTTCTGGACTTGGTATCTCAACACGTTTATCATAGCTATTTTTACTGCAATTTTGCAGACTGTAATAGTTTTGTGTATGAGCTATACGCTTTCCCGTTTCAGATTCAAGGGCAGAAAGGGTTTAATGCGCTTTATGCTTATAATCGGTATGTTCCCCGGTATGCTTACTATGATTATCTTATATCGCATACTTGCAGATTTAGGGCTTACCCAGCAGAACGCAGTACCCGGTTTAATTCTCGTCTACGTTGCTTCTTCCGGTATGGGTTATTACGTATCAAAGGGTTTCTTCGATACCATTCCCAAATCGCTTGACGAAGCGGCAAGGATAGACGGTGCAACCCGTCTGCAGATACTTTTCAAGGTTATTTTGCCCCTTGCAAAACCCATTATAATCTATACGGTTTTAACGGCGTTTATGGCGCCTTGGGCAGACTTCGTATTTGCAAGGTATATCTCAATGAATACTTCTGCAGGTATGAACGTTGCGGTTGGTCTGTTCAGCTGGTTGAATAAAGACCAAATAGGCTTTAAATACACAATGTTCTGCGCAGGCGGCGTTCTCGTTGCGCTTCCCGTAACTATACTATTTATGCTTTTGCAGAAGTATTACGTATCGGGCGTTACCGGCGGC
>CAMAHZ010000189.1 GCA_945834965.1 uncultured Clostridia bacterium
AAACGCCTTACCGACTATTTTGCATAAACTCAAAAAAATTTTTAATAAATTTATAAAAAATTGTTGACAAAGGCTATTTTGCGTATTATACTTTTAGACAATCAATTCAAAGCTTTAGTGCAATGAATTAAAACCGTCGATGCGAAAAGTTATGGTATTTCGTGCGCATACAGAGAAGTCGGTAAGGTGAGAGCGACTGCACGCAGGGTACCAGATGGGTCGCTGAGGGCGCACGACAAAGGGTGAACCCGAGTATCGTGCGACGAGAAGATTTGCGTTAGTAATCAAGGGATAAAAGTCCCTAAAAGAGTGTGGAAAGTATTTCCGAATCAAGGTGGCACCGCGGATGCTGTTAATTATCCGTCCTTGACAACGTATAGTTCTACGTTGTCATTTTTTTATACTTTAAATTCTCTCGGTATTTGTCAAGCCGAAAGGAAAATAAAAAATTAACGGGTCAAACCCAAAGGAGAAAAAGATTATGACAAACAAAGTTCCCTACAAAATTTATCTTAACGAAGACGAGATGCCGACCCGTTGGTTGAATATTAAAGGGTTTATGAAGGAAAAGCCCGACCCCCTTATCAATCCCAGCACGGGCAAGCCCTGCACGGCGGATGAGCTTAAGGCGGTTTTCTGCGATGAGTTGGTTGCGCAGGAATTGAACGCTACCGATAAATATATCGACATTCCCCAGCCCATTTTAGACTTCTATAAGCTGTACAGACCCAGCCCCTTAGTTCGTGCTTACGGGCTTGAAAAGGCGCTTGATACGCCTGCTGAAATCTACTATAAGTTCGAAGGCAACAACACTTCCGGCTCTCACAAGCTCAACTCTGCGGCGGCGCAGATTTACTATGCAAAGGCTCAGGGCTTGAAATCGGTAACCACCGAAACGGGTGCAGGTCAATGGGGTACGGCGCTTTCAATGGCAGGCGCGTTCTTCGATATGCCCGTAAAGGTGTATATGGTTAAGGTCAGCTACGAGCAGAAGCCCTTCAGGCGCAACGTTATGAACGTTTACGGCGCAGACGTAGTCGCATCGCCTTCCACCACCACCGAAGCAGGCAGACGCATTTTAGCCGAACACCCCGACACAGTAGGTTCGCTCGGCTGTGCCATTTCCGAAGCGGTAGAAGTTGCTGCTTCCGACCCCACCCATTCAACGCGTTACGTACTCGGCTCGGTGCTTGACCAAGTACTTTTGCACCAGTCGGTAATCGGTTTAGAGACCAAGGCGGCACTCGATAAAATCGGCAGAAAGCCCGACATAATCGTCGGCTGTGCAGGCGGCGGCTCTAACCTTGGCGGTCTTATCGCACCCTTTATGGCTGAAAAGCTCGAAGGCAAGGCTAACCCCGAAATCATTGCAGTCGAACCCGCTTCCTGCCCTTCGCTCACGCGCGGCACCTACCGCTACGACTTCTGCGATACGGGCAAGATTTGCCCGCAGGCAAAGATGTACACGCTCGGCTGCGACTTTATCCCCAGCGCAAACCACGCAGGCGGCTTACGCTACCACGGTATGAGCCCCATACTTTCCAAGCTCTATCACGATAAGATGATGACGGCTAAGTCATACGTTCAGTCGGACGTATTCGAAGCGGCAGTTAAGTTTGCACGCATCGAAGGCACTTTGCCCGCACCCGAATCTTCACACGCAATCAAGGGCGCAATCGACGCCGCATTAGAGTGCAAGAAGAAGGGCGAAAAGAAGGTTATCGTATTCGGTCTTACCGGCACGGGTTACTTCGATATGAAGGCTTACGACGAATACCTTTCCGGCAGAATGACCGACTATATCCCTAACGACAAGGAAATAGGCGTTGAATAATTATTCATAATCTATAAGACTAAACTCAAATATTTAAGGGCAGGACTTTAGCGTCCTGCCCCTTTATTTTGGCAAATTTATAATATATAATCACGCATAACAATAAACCAAATCAATCCCACTTGACCCAGCCGTTATTTAACGTAATACACGTAGTTTTGCTTTCTATCTCTTTTTGCAGGCTGTGGGCAGTCGGCATAGCCGAGTACGCAATGCCCTATCCCTTCAAAGTCGCCTTCAATTCCTAAAGAAGATAAAATCTCTTTTCCTTCTGCGCTGTCGAACACTTCTTTTGCTCGGTGAATCCAACAAGAGCCCAACCCCAAAGCGTACGCCGCGTTCATAATATTGCCCATAACTAAAGAGCCGTCGTAAACGTGCGTATTTACGTTTCTGTCCGCAAGCACTACCAAAACTACGGGCGCACCGTAAAACGGGTCTTTATCCGCCCCTAAAACCTGAGCGTTCAGCCTTGAAAGCCTGTCGCGAAGCGACTTGTTCGTAACCGCAATAATTATAGGCGACTGCCTGTTCATACCCGTAGGCGCGTTCATAGCCGCGTCTATAATCGTGTTTAAAACGCCTTCGTCCACGGGGTCGGGTTTGTACGATTTTATACTTCTTCTATTAGTTAAGCACTCTATTGCGTCCATAATTTTTTACCACCTTACCGATATTTTATAGCGGC
>CAMAHZ010000190.1 GCA_945834965.1 uncultured Clostridia bacterium
TGTTCACCGCCGTTTTTTTATGCGCTTTTTACGTGCGCTCTTCATATATACTTCGTATTTCGGCGTTGCAGTCCGCGCCGCCTTGGTCACTTACGTCTATGTAAGCTCCCTGCGGTCGGTGCTCCTGCGCCTTGAACTACTCGTATCTATGAAGAGATACATACCCGAATAAGGTGAAAAAATTATAATTAAAACTAAACTACGGTTAATATTTTGTTGACAAACGAAATTTTGGGGCATATAATACAAATACTTAACCGCGGTTAAGAAATTTTAAAATAAATCGAGAAATAAGGAGAAAAATTATGCCCCTGATTATGGCGCCTGCGAATTCGGAATTTGAAATTAAAAAGATAAGTGCGGACGACAAGACCAAACGCCATCTTAGGGAAATCGGCGTTATCGAAGGCGGAAAAATCACGTTAGTGTCCGGTACGAATGCGGGGGTTATCGTGGTGGTTAAGGAAGGCAGGCTGTGTTTAGACGGAGCTTTGGCACGCAAAATACTCGTCGCTTAAGCTTTGCCGTTAACGCCTATTTACATTGATTAAATATAAAAGGAGATATATATGACTAAACTTTTGAGTGATTTTACCGTGGGCGAAAGCGGTAAAATAACCAAGGTCAACGGCGAAGGCAAAATTCGCCGCAGGCTGTTCGATATGGGCGTAACCCCTACGGCGGAAGTTACTATGCGCAAGAAAGCGCCGCTGGGCGACCCTATCGAAGTGACCTTAAGGGGCTACGAGCTCACCTTAAGGAAGAGCGAAGCGGAATGCGTGGAGGTGGAAGTCAAGTGAAAATCTTTGCATTAGCAGGCAACCCCAACTGCGGTAAGACCACGCTTTTCAACGCGCTTACGGGTTCGACGGCGCACGTCGGCAACTGGCCGGGCGTAACCGTGGATAAGCGAGAAGGTATCTACAAGGGTGGGGAAGAGAAGGTGCAGATTGTCGACCTGCCCGGCGTATATTCGCTTTCGCCCTACACCCCCGAAGAAGTTATTGCCCGTAACTTTATGATTGACGAGCGTATCGACGGCATTATAAACGTCGTCGACGCAACCAACCTTGAGAGAAATTTATACCTGACCACACAGCTGCTTGAGATGGACGTACCCGTCATTATTGCACTCAATATGATGGACGAAGTCGAAAAGGTGGGCGACAAAATCGACGTAAAGGCTTTGGAAAAGGCGGTTGGCGTTCCCGTCGTTGCCGTTTCCGCATTGAGAAAGACGGGCATAACCGAACTTATGAACAGGGCGATTGCGATGAATGGCGAAAGAAAGGGATATACCGTTCTTTCAGGCAGTCTCTCAGGCAAAATCGAGCGTGCAAGACAGTTTTTTGAAGGGCAGAATATCAAGTCGCCGTTATTTCACGCCGTTAAGATGTTGGAAAGCGACGAGATAGAACTCGCTCATACGGGCGCAAGGGAAGTGCTTGCAGAGATTGCCGCGGGGGCGGATTTGGAAGCGGAAGTCGCCGACGCGAGATACTCCTATATATCGGAAAACTTCTCTTCTGCAAAGCAGAAAAAAGATAAAAAGGCGTTGACTAAGTCGGATAAGATTGACAGGGTTTTAACCCACAGGGTATGGGCTATTCCGCTCTTTATCGTCATTCTGTTTGCAATCTTCCACTTGACCTTCTCGGAAAATCTTTTCTATCTCAACGGCTTTACCCAAGCGCAGGGCTGGATGACTTCGTTTGAAGATATGGGCTATGCAAAGATAGAAGGTACCGACCTTTACGAAAACTTCGGCATAGGCTTAGCCGCCTGCTTTTACGACGGCGCGGTATTCTCACCCGGCGTAATACTTACAAACCTATTAAATCTCGTGCTTAACTATATAAGCTACGGCGTATCCCTTGCTATGGGCAACGCTTCGGTTTGGGCTACGAGTCTCGTTATCGACGGCATATTAGGGGGTATATTCGCGGTTTTAGGTTTCCTTCCCCAGATTTTAACGCTCTTTTTATTCTTCTCAATCTTAGAAGATACGGGCTATATGGCGAGAATTGCGTTCGTGCTTGACAGAATTTTCAGGCGTTTCGGGCTTTCGGGTAGGGCGTTTATGCCTATGATTATGGGCTTCGGCTGTTCCTTGCCTGCAATGATTAATACCCGTACCTTAGCGGACGAAAAGGAAAGGACGGCAACGGTCAGGGTTATTCCCTTCTTCTCGTGCGGGGCAAAACTTCCTATACTCACCGCTATTGCAGGCGGTATAGTTTCGGCTTTCGGCGTGGGCAATGCGGACGTCATAACGCTGTGTATGTATTTGCTTGGAATGGTTACCGCGATTTGTGCGGTACTTCTCATGCGCAACACGTCGTTAAAGGGCGAAACACCCCCGTTTATTATGGAATTACCTGCGTATCATATGCCCGGGTTCAAGAATTTAATGTTGCATCTTTGGGATAAAACCAAGCACTTTATTAAAAAGGCGTTTACCATTATCTTTGCGTCAACCGTAATAATCTGGTTCCTGCAGAGCTTTAATTGGAGCTGG
>CAMAHZ010000191.1 GCA_945834965.1 uncultured Clostridia bacterium
TTATATATCAATAAGCAATTAATGTCAATAGGGAATTTAAAAATTTTTTTGCAGCCAACAAAACGGGGCGGGCTTTATAAAAAGGCGTATTGACAAAGTGCGGCGGCAGGGGTATAATAGATTTATTATGAAACACAATCAGTCGGCGGAAGATTATTTAGAGTCGATACTCTTGCTCTCGAAGGAGCTTGACGACGTACATCAAATAGAAATTGCCCGTAAAATGGGCGTTTCTCAGCCTGCGGTGCAAAAGGCTATGCGTATTTTAAAAGAGCAGGACTATATCGTTACCGACGGACTGCACATTTGCCTTACCGAACGGGGCAGGGACTACGCCGAAAGGGTATATCACAGGCATTGCACGATAAGGGAGTTTTTAATTTCGCTCGGGGTTGAATACGGCGTTGCCGATATAGACGCCTGCGAGATAGAGCATTGCATTTCCGAAAAGACCTTTACCGCCATTGAAAACTTCGTTAAGGATAAAAATTAAGTTGATAAAAGTATATAACGGCGCACCGCTTAACCAAAGTGGTGCGCCGTAAATTTATTTATCGTCAAGGCGTTTCAGGTTGTCTATTTTACCGTCTATTATGTCGACGGAAAAGTACTTGATTTCAAACAGGTTTTCCTTAACGGGGTAGGCAAGTGCGGCGGCAGGGATATCCCCGTACGTATCAAAAAATGCTTTATGCGGCACGGTGACTTCCCTATAATCGCCAAGGTATTCCTTAAGCGCCTGCCGTTCGGTCATAAGCTCTTCGCTCAGGTATTCGCTGCAGTCGCCGCCGTATAAAAGACACTCGAAAAAGGCGAAGGGCATAACCGCTTTCTCCACTTCGTAACGGCGCTTAATCTCGCTTTTTACAAGCGTCAATTCCTGCCCGTTATAGCCGTAAGTCTGCTCGGCGCAATACCCTGCACACCCCTTATAATTTACCGTTAATACAAGCATATCCCCCGTCGAATAGCTCTCGGCGTGACCTAAATACAGCTTTTTTCCGCTTGATGACAGGGCGCAAAAGCAGTCCTTTCCCGATAAGATTATAACGGGCATACCGTTAATCTTTTCTGCGCTAAGGCGACAATCTGAAAAGTAATAGGGCAACTCGTAAAGCGAGCTTTCCTGCCCGTCACAGCTTAAATAGGCGCGATGGCAAAGGGTAAAATAGGTTGCGCCAAGTCCGCCTAAAGAGCGTTGCTCAAGTATTTTCAAGCCGCCAAGCCCTGCAAAATGCGTAACGCAAATGCGCGCACCGCCGTCGAAGAGATATACCTTTAAAAAGGCAGGCGGATTTTTAAACAGCTCTTGCCCGATAAAAAAGTTGCGGGGCAGCCATTCGCCGCTCGGAATGATTTCGGCGAAAATTTCTTCGCCGCCCGACAAGTCTACGTATTTTTCAACCGCACCCACCGTGCCCAAGTATTCGCCGTTAAGTTTAAGCGCCGCCGTCCGGCAGGATAAAAAATAAATTCTCAAATTGCACCCCAAATTCTACCTTAAATTATTTAATGTATAAACTAACCGTTTTATGTCAATAAACGCTACGACTTAAAAAAATCAAGCAGGAGGGCGTTATGGAAAAGATTAACGGCTACACAAAGGAAGAGGCGGAAAGCTTGGTCAAATTCGTGTGCGAAGGCAAGGTGCAGGGCAAGACGCTTACGCGCATTTTCGACGAGTACGCTCAAAAGGTAGGCAGGGCAAAGGGCAGCGTGCGCAACTACTACTACGCCTTACTAAAAAGCGGCGACAACGAAGAAGTAAAAAGGCTTTTACAGGGGACGAATTTAAAGGCGGAAGAGTCTAAACCGTTCACCGACGAAGAGACGGATAAGATTTTAAAGGCGATACTTTTGGCAAAGAGCAAGGGCGTTTCCGTGCGCAGGGCGGTACTAAATCTTTCGGGCGGAGACGACAAGCTTATGTTGCGCTACCAAAACAAGTACCGCAACGTTATGGCTAAACAGCCGCAGAGAATAGAAAAGCTTATGAAGGAAGCCGGATACACCATAGACGACGACGGCAAGAAGGCGATAGAAGAAAAGATTAACAGCCTTTACGACGAGTTGAACGCAGGTTTAAAGGCGGAAAATAAACGCCTGACCGCAGTAGTTAAAAAGCTTATGGACGAAAATTTTTTGTTAAGATTACAAGTTAAAAATTTACAATCATAGATTTAGTAACTTTCGCCCATACTTTTAGAAAGAGACGCAAAGGCGGTTTGCTAAAGCGTTGAAATCTTTTCAAAGTACGGTCAAGGAGGTTAGAAAAAGACTGATGGAAAAGTTTATTATAGGGCTTGCCGTAGGTATGGCAGGCGGTGCGCTTTTGGTTGCCAACAACTGTAAGCTTCGCAACTTGGTCAAGAAGAATCAGGAAGATATTATGAAGAAGTGCGAAACTTATATAGATAGCAAGCTTGGGGCAAACGGCGGCAGTTGTTGCGCGGAAGAAGAGTAATAGTAAAAAGAGAAGGGCGTGCCCTTCTCTTTTTACTATTCACTTT